>CAIXXY010000001.1 GCA_903923535.1 Candidatus Staskawiczbacteria bacterium
ACTCGCTGTAATTCTGCGGAATTAAATCAAATTTCAAATTCAGAAAGCGGCGTTTCATTGATTCTTACTTTCTTTATAATGATAATTATTTTAGTTATAGTATTGTCTATAAGCATACTTTTGTATAGCGAGGTGAAAGTTATAAGAAACATAGGCAATTCTGTAGGAGGGTTTTATGCTGCTGACAGCGGAATTGAAAAAGTTCTTTATTATGACAGGCAGGTTTTGCCATTATCAAGCGATGGGGAAACTCTTGTGCCGAGAGGTCTGTGTTCAATATTTGATTTAATAAAGAATTCTAATTATTATTGCACTGAAGGCTTCATCGGCGAAACGAGCATTTATTGCAACAATACGAGCGGACCGACGGCTAGTGCTGCAAATGGTTGTAATCCTGATGTTTGCGACAACTGCCAAATCTATTTTGAAACTACTTTTGATACTGGCGCGAAGTATTATACTACAGCGACCATTTCTCACTCTGGTAATTCTTCTGAATTTATAATCGACTCTAGAGGAACTTTTAGCGACGCTGAAAGGCAAATTGAAATATCTATTACTTCTGCAAAATAAAAAATAAATTATATTATTTCATTCATGGATAAACATCAAGTTCAACAAAGGATCAATAAATTAAGAGAGCTTATTAATCATCATAGGTATCTTTATCATGTTTTAGACAAACAAGAGATTTCTGATTCTGCTTTAGACTCCTTAAAAAAGGAGCTTTTTGATTTAGAACAGGAATATCCTGAATTTATAACACCTGATTCGCCGACGCAAAGAGTTGGGGGAAAAGCTCTTAAAGAATTTAAAAAAATAAAGCACCCGCAGAGAATGCTTTCTTTTAATGACAGTTTTTCAAAAGAAGATATGGAAGACTGGCAGGCAAGATTTATGAAATTATTATCAGAAAGCCAAAAAAATAAAATTAATTATTACTGCGAATTAAAAATTGACGGCTTAGCTATTGAGCTGATTTATAAAAACGGTTTTTTGGAGACTGGTTCAACGCGAGGGGATGGAAATATAGGAGAAGATATAACCCAAAATTTAAGAACGGTTGAAGCTATACCATTAAAGATAGACGACCCTCCTTCGCATAAAGCTACGGCGGGGCAAGGAAAAAAAGATTTGATTGTCAGAGGCGAAGTTTTTATCACAAAAAAAGAATTCAAAAGAATAAATAAAGAGCAGAAAGAAAAGGGTCTATCGGTTTATGCAAACCCAAGAAACATAGCAGCAGGATCAGTAAGACAATTAGACCCGAAAGTTACAGCTTCTAGAAAATTGGATTCTTTTGCATACGAGTTGCTCACTGATTTTGGACAAAAAACTCACGAGGACAAGCATAAAATTTTAAAAGATTTAGGATTTAAAACGAATAAGCATAATAAATACTGCAAATCTTTAGATGAAGTTTTTAAATTCCGCGAGCATTGGAAAAAAGAAAGGGAAAAATTAGATTATGAAATTGACGGCATAGTGGTGATAATAAATAATAATGAGATTTTTGAAAAATTAGGAGTAGTGGGCAAAGCTCCCAGAGGAGCTATGGCTTATAAATTTCCTCAGGCCGAGGCAACCACAAAAGTTTTGGATGTTAAAGTCCAGGTTGGCAGGACGGGGGCTATTACGCCGGTTGCAGTTTTAGAGCCGGTTCAAGTTACTGGAATTACCATAACAAGAGCAACTTTACATAATGAAGATGAAATTAGAAGATTGGGATTAAAAATTGGGGATACCGTGATAGTTGGCAGGGCGGGCGACGTAATTCCTGATATTATTAAAGTTTTGCCAGAATTAAGAACAGGACATGAAAGAAATTTCAAGATGCCGACCCACTGCCCGTCTTGCGGAACAGAACTTATAAAATTAGAAACAGAAGTGCTTTTGCGTTGCCCAAATAGAAATTGTTTTGCGCAAAGAAAAAGAAATTTTTATCATTTTGTTTCCCGCACGGCTTTTAATATGGACGGATTAGGTCCAAAAATTATTGATAGATTATTAGATGAAGGATTAGTGCAAACTCCTGCTGATTTATTTGAATTGAAAGAAGGAGATGTCAAAAATTTGGAAAGGTTTGCAGAAAAATCAGCTGAAAATTTGATAAAATCAATTCAGGAAAAAAGAGAAATAACTTTAGCAAGATTTATTTATGCTTTGGGAATCAGGAATGTGGGAGAAGAGACGGCAATTGACTTGTCAAAATATTTTGGCAGCATAAATAAGATAACAACTGCAAAACTGGAAGATTTTGATAAGATCTCAGATGTTGGTCCTGTTGTTTCCAAATCAATTTATGAATGGTTCCGTGAAAAAGACAATCTTAAATTTTTAGATAAATTGGAAAAACAAGTGCGAATTCAGAATTCAGAATACAGAATTCAGAATTCCAGATTAAAAGGGTTGAGCTTTGTATTAACGGGAAGCCTTGAGTCGATGGAAAGAAATCAAGCAAAGGAAAAAATTAGGCAGTTAGGCGGAGATATTTCCGAATCTGTGTCTTCAAAAACAAGTTATGTTGTGGTAGGATTGGAACCTGGAAGCAAAGCAGACAAGGCCAAAAAACTCGGAGTGAAAACAATCAGTGAACAGGAATTTTTGAAATTGATTCATCCAGTTAAATAATTTTTATCAAAGCTGAAAATTAAAATCTGAAGGATTTTATTTAACTAGGTAAAATAATGGGCATTCTAACAAGCCAATTTAAAAAACTTGATTGGGGTATAACAGCCTTCTATATAGTTTTTGAATGAAGGGTGCGAGCTAAGCAAAATTTTAATTCTTTTTGATGAATATTGTAGTAACTCAAATTAGGAAGCTAGATTGGAAATTAGTAATTCCAGCAGTACTGCTGGTTTGTTTTGGCTTGGCTGGAATTTGGAGCACATGCCTTGCCAAAAATAATTTCTCAAATTTTGAAAAGCAGATTATTTTCTTTGCAGTCGGATTTTTAGCAATGATAGTAATAAGTTTTTTTGATTACAGAATTTTAAGAGATAATTCTTATTTGATTTTAATTTTTTATGTAATATGTTTATTGCTGTTGGCAGGGCTTCATTTTTTTGCTCCCGTAATACGCGGTACAAGAGGGTGGTATAAGATAGGGCTCTTATCTTTAGATCCTATTGAACCGACAAAAATTGTTTTGATTGTCCTGCTGGCAAAATATTTTTCAATGAGGCACGTTGAAATGTATAAATTCAGACATATTATTTTTTCTGGAATTTATGTTTTGCTTCCGGTTTTGCTGGTTTTTATTAAACCAGATCTTGGAGGAACTATGGTTTTATTGCTGATATGGCTGGGGACTTTGTTAATATCCGGCATTAAAATAAAACATTTCTTGATTCTTTCTTTATGCTTTTTATTAGTGGCGGGGTTTTCCTGGAATTTTCTGCTAAAAGACTACCAAAAACAAAGAATTACCTCTTTTATTTTTCCTTATGATTATCTTGGCGCTTCTTGGAGCCAGAACCAGACAAAAATTTCAATCGGCTCAGGGCAAATTTTTGGAGAGGGTTTGGGCAAAGGAAGCCAGGTACAATACGGATTTTTGCCAGAGCCCCACACAGATTTTATTTTTTCAGTGATAGCTGAAGAATGGGGAATGGCCGGAATCTTGGCATTGTTTGTAATTTATGGATTTTTAGTCTGGCGGGTCTTAAGAATTGCCATTGAGTCTCGGTCTAATTTTCCGCGGTTATTTGCCTCTGGTTTTGCAATTATTTTGACAACCCAGTTTTTCATTAATATCGGAATGAATCTTTCTTTATTGCCAGTCGTAGGAATTTATCTGCCATTTATCAGTTATGGAGGTTCTGGCTTAATAGGCAACTTTGTTTCCTTAGGCATCTTACAGAGTATAAAAATAAGGAGATAATACCCAAAGAGTGCATAAACTCTTGAGTCTTCACCCAGAATTTATCAAAATTCTGGGTGAAGACTTGACACTTTTTTGAAAAAGGAATAAGATGTAATTACATTAGGTTTATCTGATCAATAAACCATTAAATAAGAAGTGGCCACTTTACTCTAAAGAAAATCAAATATCTAATTTTCGGTTATTTTAAATACCGAATTTTTTGTTGTTAGAAAAGATATTTTTCATTTTTAAATAAAAATAATTTTTATTTAATTCCGCAGAATTACAGCGAATGTAATGAGCGGTTCTATATTTTTAATTTGCAGAGTCGCCCCGTCATCAGACGGGGCGCCCTATCGGATGATAGGGCGAACTTAATTAATTTTATATTCTTAACGCGGAGCGTGAACTATTCTCCGCATAATAATTAATGGCGGAAATTATAAGCAAAGTAAAGAACTTTTCAAAATCCAAGCTCTCTTTTTCAACTCCCCACCTTTTGGCAATGCAAAAGGAAACTTGGGAGGATTTTTGGAAAGTAAGGGTAAAAGAACTTTTAGAAGAAATTTCTCCGATTAAAGATTATACCGGCAAAGAATTTGAGCTTTGGTTCGGTGACTATAAGCTTGCAAAGCCGAATTACAAAAATGGCTTGGAAGCCAAAAAAAATAATGATTCTCTTGAAGCTGCTTTAAGAGTAAAAATCAAGCTCGTAAGTTTAAAAACAAAAGAGGTAAAAGAGCAGGAAGTATATCTTGCGGATTTTCCCGTCATGACAGAGAGGGGAACTTTTGTTGTAAATGGAGTTGAAAGAGTTGTTGTTTCCCAGCTTATAAGGTCTCCGGGAGCGTTTTTTACGATGAGGACTCATAGAGCCAAAAATTATTTCGGTTCAAAAATAATTCCTAACAGAGGAGCGTGGCTTGAGTTTGAAACAGAAGAATCCGGATTTATCGGAGTTAAAATAAACAGGAAAAGAAAAGTGCCGGCAACCACTTTGCTTATGGCTTTGGGTTTGGATGGAGTTGATAAAGTTGAAAAAGCGTTTAAAGATGTAGACAAAGGAGAAATAAGATATATAAAAGAAACCTTGAAAAGAGACACCTGCAAAGACCAGAAGGAAGCCTTGGTTGAAGTTTATAGAAGGTTGAGGCCCGGAGATTTAGTTACTCCGGATACAGCCCAGGATTTGATTTTTAGCATGTTTTTTAATTTTGACAGATATGATTTATCAAAAGTCGGCAGATGGAAAACATGGTTAAGACTGCCTAATTTAGCTCCAAAGGATTTAAATAAAGAAATAACAAAAGAAGACAGAATTTTATCAATTGAAGATTTGGTAGAAGTTGTTAAAGAAGTCATCAGATTAAATAATGACCCTGAGGCAAAAGCTGATCAGGTGGACCATTTGGGAAATCGAAGAGTAAGAATGTTATCTGAGCTTTTGCAGAACAGATTAAGAGTTGGCTTGATGAGAATGGAAAGAATTATTAAAGATAAAATGTCTACCTTGGAGGTTGGCACAGTAACTCCGATACAGCTTATAAATCCAAGGCCGTTGATAGCTGTTGTAAAAGAATTTTATACTTCTTCAACTTTTTCTCAGTTTATGGATAATGAAAATCCATTGGCAGAATTAGAGCATAAGAGGCGTTTGACAACAACAGGTCCTGGCGGATTAACCCGAGAAAGAGCTGGATTTGAAGTCAGAGACGTGCAGCCGTCCCATTATGGCAGAATTTGTCCTATTGAAACTCCGGAAGGCCCGAACGTTGGATTAGTGGGGCACTTGGCTTCTTTTGCCAGAATAAATCCTTATGGTTTTATTGAAGCGCCATATTTTAAAGTAAAAAACGGAAAAGTAACTGATGATGTGCAATATCTTTCGGCGCAGGAAGAAGAAAGGCACAGTATAGCCCCGGCATCAGTACCTCTGACAGAAGAATTAAAAATTCTTCCTGAAATACCGCCAAATAAAGTTGAAGCCAGAGTAAAAGGCGAACCGGAAGAAGTTGAAATATCTGAAATTGATTATTGCGACGTTTCTTCCAAACAATTTATTTCAGTAGCCACTTCTTTAATTCCGTTTTTAAATCATGATGATGCTTCCAGAGCTCTTATGGGTTCTAATATGCAACGCCAGGCGGTTCCGTTGATAAAACCTGAAGCTCCATTGGTTGGAACAGGGACAGAAAGAAATGTTGCCCGAGATTCCGGCCAGGTAATACTTGCTGAGGCAAATGGAATTGTAAAAGAAGTTGATGCTTCTCATATAAAAGTCCAGTATGAAGAAAAAGGTAAAAAATTTGAAGAAGATTATGAATTGCAGACCTTTATCAGGACTAACCAATATTCATGCTTTCATCAAAAGCCCATAGTTACAAAAGGAGAGGAAGTTAAAAAAGGAGATGTGCTGGCTGATGGCGCTGCTATTTCTCAGGGCAGACTGGCTTTAGGCAGAAATGTTTTGGTTTGTTTCTTGCCGTTAAGAGGAGGAGGATTTGAAGACTCCATTACCATTTCAGAAAGATTGGCTAAAGAAGATGAATTTACATCGATTCATATTGAAGATTTTACTTGCGATGTAAGAGAAACAAAACTTGGGCCCGAAGTTACAACATCTGATATTCCAAATGTTGGGGAAGAAAAATTAAAAGATTTGGATGAAGAAGGAATTGTAAGAGTTGGAGCTGAAGTAGGCCCCAATGATATTTTAGTTGGAAAGATTTCGCCAAAAGGGGAAGCAGAATTGACTCCAGAAGAAAGACTGTTAAGGGCAATTTTCGGCGAAAAAGCAAAAGATGTAAAAGATTCTTCTTTGAGAATGGAGCATGGAAAAAAAGGAAAGGTTGTTAATGTAAAAATATTTTCAAGAGAGCTTGGCCATAAATTGGAGCCAGGAGTCATAAAAAGAATTCGCGTGGAAATTGCTGAAACCAGAAAAGCAAAAGTGGGAGATAAATTAGTGGGAAGGCATGGAAACAAAGGAGTTGTTTCAAAAATTTTAGCCGAACACGAAATGCCATTTTTAGCCGATGGAACTCCAATTGACTTGGTAGTTTCTCCATTGTCAGTTCCTTCACGTATGAATTTGGGACAGATTTTAGAAACCCATCTTGGCTGGGCAGCCCATAAATTAAACTACATTGCAATTTCTCCTGCATTATTGGGAGCTGATCAGACAGATATAAAAAGAGAATTGAAATTAGCAGGCTTGCCAGAATCAGGGCAGGTTACGCTTTATGACGGCAGAACAGGATTGCCGTTTCCAAAACCGATTACAGTAGGATATATGTATGTGATGAAACTGATTCACATGGTTGACGACAAAGTTCACGCCCGTTCAATTGGACCTTACTCTTTAATTACCCAGCAGCCATTGGGAGGAAAAGCCCAGTTCGGAGGCCAGAGATTTGGAGAAATGGAAGTCTGGGCTTTGGAAGGTTTTGGCGTTGCCCACACTTTGCAGGAAATGCTGACAATCAAATCTGACGATGTTCAGGGAAGAGCCGCAGCTTACGAATCTATTTTGAAAGGCGAGCCAATCAGGAATCCAAATATTCCAGCATCATTTAACTTGCTTGTTGCAGAATTAAAATCACTTGGAATGTCAGTTGAAGTGAGAGAAAGGCCGAGAGAATTAAGAGACGACAGGGAAGAAAGAAGAGATTATAGGCAAGAAGATAAAAAGTAATTTAAAATTAAAGAGCTATAAGACAATTTAAGTAAACAGCGGCTTCGCCAAAGGCATCTTCGCAATTTAAGCCTCAATGTATAAGATATATCTGGCTTAAAATTACGAAGTGATTTTGTCCGCTCCGCTCCCAAAATCACATGCGAGTATTAGACTTAGAATCAATAAGAATAAAGCTTGCTTCGCCCGAGGATGTTATGTCCTGGTCTCACGGAGAAGTAATTAAGCCAGAAACAATTAATTACAGAACACAGAAGCCTGAAAAGGACGGGCTTTTTGATGAAAGAATTTTCGGCCCGGAAAAAGATTACGAATGCGCCTGCGGAAAATACAAGAGAATAAGATATAAAGGAGTTGTTTGTGACAGGTGCGGAGTTGAAGTTACAAAATCTTCTGTAAGAAGGGAAAGAATGGGACATATTAAATTATATGCTCCAGTTTCGCATATTTGGTTTTTAAGGGGAGTTCCTTCAAGAATGGGTTTGGTTTTAGATAAATCATCTCAGCAATTAGAAAAAGTTATTTATTTTTCTTCATATATAATTACCAAGGTTGATGAAAAGGCGAGAGACAATATAATGGAAGCCATTGAATCAGAATACAAGGCAAAAGTTAAGAAAGAAAAAACAGAAGCTGCAAAAAATGATTTAAAACAGGCAAGAGAAAAAGCCAAAGAAGAACTTTTAGAAATTAAGGAAATGAGGATTTTGTCTGAGGTTGTATACCACACATTATCCATGAAATTTGGAGAAGTTTTTGAAGCGGGAACTGGAGCTGAAGTTGTAAAAGAAATTTTTGAAAAAATTGATTTAAAAAAAGAAACTGAAAAGATAGCAGAGGAAGCAAGGGAGGCTCCGCCAGCGACAAAAAAGAAAGTTTTAAGAAGATTAAAATTATTCCAAGGAATGTTGAAAGCCGGAGTCAAGCCAGAATGGATGTTTATGGATGTTCTACCTGTTCTGCCTCCTGATTTAAGGCCAATGGTCCAATTAGACGGCGGAAGATATGCTTCATCTGATTTAAACGATTTATATAGAAGGGTCATAAACAGAAACAACAGGTTAAAATATTTGCAGGAAATAAAAGCTCCGCCGGTAATTGTCAGAAATGAAAAAAGAATGTTGCAGGAAGCTGTTGATGCTTTAATTGATAATGAAATGAGAAAAGGAGTTACAACAACAGCCACTACTGGCGGAAAACGCTTGTTAAAATCTTTGGCTGCAATGTTAGCTGGAAAGCAGGGAAGATTCAGGCAGAATCTTTTAGGAAAACGTGTTGATTATTCCGGAAGATCGGTTATTGCAGTCGGTCCTGAATTACATTTTTCACAATGCGGTTTGCCAAAAACATTGGCTTTGGAAATTTTCAAGCCGTTTGTAATCAAAAGAATTTTAGATAAGGAATTAGCTTATAACATCAGGGGCGCTGCCCGTTTAGTTGAAGAAAAGACTCCGGAAGTCTGGGCTATTTTAGAAGAAATTATCAAAGATAAGCTGGTTTTATTAAACAGAGCTCCAACTTTGCACAGATTGGGAATTCAGGCATTCAGGCCGCTTTTGACAGAAGGAGAAACAATAAAATTGCATCCTTTGGTCTGCGAAGCTTTTAATGCTGACTTTGATGGAGACCAAATGGCAGTTTACTTGCCTTTGTCAGACGAGGCGCAAAAAGAAGCCAAAGAAATAATGCTTTCAACTTTGAATCTTTTGAGGCCGGCAACTGGAATGCCGATAATGGGGCCATTTAGAGATATTGCTTTGGGATGCTATTTCTTGACCAAGCAAAAAGAGGACCCAAATGTGGGTACCCCAAATGAAAAAGATGTTAAGACATATTCATCTGAATCAGAAGCAATTACTGCTTTTGAATATGGATTTTTGGGAATGAATGAAAAAATAAAAGTTCCTACGCCTAAAAATTTAGAAAAAGTGGAAATTATAGAAACATCTGTGGGCAGATTAATTTTAAATTCTGTCCTTCCTCAAGATTATCCTTATGTGAATAGATTAGTTGATAACAAGGCATTAAAAGGCATAGTTAGAGAAATTATTGAGAAATATACCAACGAGGAAGCAGTGGTTATTATAGATAAAATAAAAATACTTGGTTTTGAGCACTGCACATTGTCAGGAGTTTCTTGGGGAATGGATGATTTGATTGTTCCTGTAGAAAAGAAAAAATTAGTTGATGACGCAGAAAACGAAGTAAGAAAAATTGACAGCCATTTTGAAAAAGGGCTTTTATCAGCTGAAGAAAAAACTTCACAGAAAATTTTAATTTGGCAGACAGTCAAATCAAAATTAGAAGCGCTGTTAAAAACCACCTTGCCGCCTGACGGGCCTGTAATGTCTATTATTTCAGCTGGAGCCAGAGCTACTTGGGCTCAGCCGGTTCAGATGGCAGGAATGAAAGGCTTGGTAAATAATCCATCTGGAGATATTATTGAGCTTCCGGTGAAATCATCTTTTACAGAAGGCTTTAATGTATTGGAATATTTTATTTCAACTCATGGAGCCAGAAAAGGTACAGCTGACACTGCTTTAAGAACTTCTTCTGCAGGATATTTAACAAGAAGATTGGTTGATGTGGCTCATGATGTGATTGTCACAGAGGAAGACTGTGGTGATAAAACAGGATTAACTGTTTATAAAAAAGATGCTGATTTTATTGAACAGGATTTTGTTTTCAAAATAGTAGGCAGAACCGCTTTAGAAACAGTTGAGCACCCTTCGACAGGCTCAGGGCAAGCTGGCAAATTGGTTTTTGTTAAAAAGAATGAAATAATTAATTGGCAAGCGGCAAAAGCAATTGCAGAAGAGACAGGAATTGAAAGAGTTGTTGTTGCCTCGCCTTTGACTTGCAAATCTCCAACAGGCGTCTGCCAAAAGTGTTATGGTTGGGATTTGGGCAGAAACGCTTTAATAAAATTGGGCGAAGCAGTCGGTATTGTTGCGGCTCAGGCAATCGGAGAACCAGGCACTCAGCTTACATTAAGAACTCACCATTTAGGAGGCATTGTTGGAGCTGGCGACATTACGCAGGGTTTGCCGAGAATCGAAGAAATTTTTGAATGCCGCGCCCCAAAAGGAGAAGCAATAATGTCTTTGACTGAAGGAAAGATCATTGACATTGATGAAGTGCAGAGAATTGTTAAAATTCAGCCGTCTAAGAAATCAGGATCAAAAAAAGATGTGATGGAATATAAGATTCCTGGCAGAATTGCGATTATGGTTGAAAAAGGACAAGAGGTCAAAGAAAAC
>CAIXXY010000002.1 GCA_903923535.1 Candidatus Staskawiczbacteria bacterium
AGTATCCCGACTGTCTGGTCGGCGATCGATGATCCATCGGCATTAGCGACTCGGATATCTGCCAAGTCGCCATTCTCGGCAGCATGATCGCGTCTGAGCATGTCTACAGCTTCGGCGAATGCTTCCTTATATCCGCCTTCTGAAGCTGGCTTGCTCCGAAGCCCGGGGTCGGCTTTGAGTTTTGCCGACAGCTCATCAGGAGTCAATCCGGATGCCATAGCAACTGATTTCAGTACCCTGCCCGCGGTCTGCTCGACCTGCTGGTCGGCATCGCGCCGTCCCTGCAACTTCTGCAGAGTCAATTTGCGGTAATCTTCGCCGGGATTCACATCCACGACTTCGATTTTGCGCAAATTAATTCCATATTGATTGCGAAGTTCATTGATTATGCCGTCAGCAGTGAGGGCATCGAAGATTTCCTTTTCAAGGTTGTGTTTCTCTACTTCATCGTAGGACTTCTGGGTGATGAACTTCCGCACGTAGGGAGCAACCCTGCCGGCGAAAGCATCATACCAATCCTGGACTGAAAATAGAGCCTTGGAAGGATTAGAAATCCACAGAGTAGCGGATAGGAGGACATCAAGCGGCAATAAATCCTTATCTTCCGCTTTCAGCACCCGAAGCCCATAAACATAATCCCTGACAAGGATATAGTTTACGCCTTCTTCGCGCCTGTCCTCCATCGTCCCATCCGACTTGCTTTTGATCCACGCGAATGAATACGTGTGGATTCTATCCACAAATCGGATACCCACAAACCTTAGGCCGCCCGGAAGCGTCCTTTGGTCTCCGGGCATGATATTGCCATATTCGTCCACTCTGTAGCCCCGTTTTGCCAGAAGGGTTTTTCGATACCCGCCGAATCTCACCGAGATTTTGGCGGTCCCTTCCTTCACGATAGTAAAACGGCACATTGCAGCCGCAACCAACAGCAATCCAATCAATCCCATCAAAATGTACCACATAGCGTTATCTCCTCTTTCTATGTCTAACAGCCGGCTCGGGAACATCCCTTGCCTGTAATTTATAGCTGTATTTGACAATGTTCTATAATTTAATTATATCATATTAAATACACAATGTCAACCCTTCACCCTTCCGTAAATACTTTGCTAAAATTAGTTAAAAAATACCTATCTCAAAATAATCTCTAAAAAACTATAACATAAAAGGGTGAAGGGTCAAGATGTTAGCAACTATTGTTGCGTATTGGGTGTTAGGTGTTAGTTTATTAGGTATTAGATGTGTGAATAACCCTTGCACCGACTAATAATTATTATGGTATAATAAAATAATCTTATGAAATTTAATTCTGTCGATGATTTAGATGTTTATAAAAAACTGTTCAATCTTGCAATTGAAATAAACAAATTAACATTATCTTTTCCAAAATTTGAATTATTTGAATTGGGTTCTCAACTAAGAAGGTCGTCAAATTCAGCACCAGCTAATTTGGCTGAAGGATTCAATAACAAACATACCAATATTTATCTTGAAGGGATTAGTCGAGCACAGGGAGAAATAAGAGAGACAATCCATCACCTAAAAATAGCTCATCAAAAAAATTATTTCAATCAAGAAAAATTAGATTATTTTTCAAAAGAATATGATGTTTGTGGCAGGATGCTAACAAATTTAGAAAAATCTTTAAATTACTAGCACCCAACACCAAACACCTAACACCTAAAATGGCGCAATATCCTATACCGCAATTTATCGAGCAAGAAAGCAAAATTGCTTTTTTTATATCTTTCAGGCAATTCTTTTATCTTCTGGCAGCCGGTGGTATTTGTTTTGTCTTATATTGGGTTTTGCCAACTACTCTTTTTTATATAGCCAGCGTAATAATTTTTTTTGCAGCAGCAATACTTGCTTTCGTAACTATAAACGGCGCGCCTATAATAAATATAATTTTAGGGGCAATTGGTTTTTCAATGGGCGGGAAAAATTATACGTGGAAAAAGAAGGAATCTCCCTATCCCTTCAAACCAATAAAAAGGACTCAGATTAAAAAGATAGAACAAGGACCTGTTTTGCAAGCCCAAGCAAGCCAGTTAAAAAGAACAAGAACGCAGATAGAAACGCGAAGTAAATAATTCCTAATTATTCTAATTGCTCTAATTGACCTAATCAAATGCAAATGCCTAATGACAAAATGACTAAGATGCGACATTTCATAAATTAGACATTAGAAATTAATATTTGATTAGAATAATTAGTATAATTAGGTTAATTAGAATAATTTTTGAAATTATGGCTGAATCAGCAACACAAGCATTTTTAGAAGTGCAAGACATAAGAGAAGGAGTTTTAATTTTAAAAGATAATAATATAAGAGGGATTTTAATGGTCTCTTCCATAAATTTTGCGTTGAAATCAGACGAAGAGCAGACAGGCATAATTTATGCGTTTCAGAATTTCTTAAACTCTTTAGATTTCTTCTGCCAGATTGTCATTCAATCAAGGAATATAAATATTACTCCTTATTTAGACAGCTTGAAAGATTTAGAAGAAAAACAGACTAATAGTTTATTAAGGGAGCAGACGGCATCATACAGGGAATTTATTAAAAATATGGTTGTGGGGGATGTGGTTATGACAAAAAACTTTTACGTTGTCGTGCCTTATAATCTAATGGAAATCCTTGGGACAAAAGGAATAGCAAAACAATTTAATATCTTTAAAAAAGATTCTGGAAGGCAGCAGGAAGCATTGAAAGACGATGAATTCCAAAATTGCAAGACACAGCTCTGGCAGAGAATGGAATATTTATCAATGGGATTAAGAAGATGCGGAGTAGAAGCAATGCCTCTTACAACTCCGGAACTTATTGAACTTTTTTGGTCTATACACCATCCAGACCAGGCAGAAGTCGGATATTATCCCGAGATATTACCCGAATTATTAAAATAAATTTAAATTGCTCTAATTATTCTAATTGCTCTAATTGACCTAATCAAATGCAAATGCCTAATGACAAAACTAAAAAATATGATTTAGAGGAAAGAACTGCTAAATTCGGAGAAGAAACTATAAAATTTGCAAAAATAATTCCGATAAATCCTGTTACTCAAAGAATAATTCCTCAATTGGTCGCTTCCAGCACCTCTATAGGTTCTAATTATTGCGAAGCAGATGATGCAGAATCTGGAAAAGATTTTAAACATAAAATAGGGATTGCCAAAAAAGAAGCCAGAGAAACTAAACATTGGTTGCGTATGATCGCAACAGCTACTCCAGAATTAAAAGAAGAAGCAAAAATACTTTGGCAAGAAGCAAAAGAGATACATTTAATATTTAATTCTATCTCTAAAAAAGTATCAGCAAAAAATTTAGACATTAGACATTCTTAAATTAATATTTGATTAGAATAATTAGTATAATTAGGTTAATTAGAATAATTTTAAAACATGGCATCATTTTTAAACAATCTTTTTGGCAAAAAACAGGAAGATTTAACAGAAAAAATTTTTCAGGAGGAATCATTTGACGTAAGAGATATTATAGCTCCGCCATATATCGGAATAATGCAGGATCATATAAAATTAGGAGAAAGGTTTGCCAAATCTTTCTTTGTTTTTTCTTATCCGAGATATTTAAATACCGGCTGGTTTTCGCCTGTTATTGATTTAAGCACTCCCATGGATATTTCATTTTTCATACATCCTGTCAGCTCAGAATTAATTTTAAAAAAATTAAGAAAAAAAGTTACAGAGGTTTCTTCAGAAATTTTAGAAAGACAGGAAAAAGGGCTTATCAGAGATCCCGCGCTAGAAACTGCATATAAAGATATTGAAAGCCTTCGCGACAATTTAATGACTGCCCAGGAAAAAATGTTCAGGTTCGGCATTTATATAACAATCTATGAAACTTCTGAAAAAGAACTGCGGGATACAGAGCTCACGCTAAGATCAATTTTTGAATCGCGATTAATCTATATAAAACCTGCTTTATTCAAGCAAAAAGAAGGATTTATTTCCTGCAATCCTTATGGCATGGATTTAATAGAAGTTCATACTCCTATGGACACAGAGCCTTTATCGACCTGCTTTCCATTTATTTCTTTTGATTTAAGTTCCAATGAAGGAATTTTATACGGCATAAACAGGCATAATAATTCTTTAATTTTATTTGACAGATTCAGTTTGGAAAATGCAAATATGGTGGTCTTTGCAAAATCCGGTTCCGGAAAATCATATGCTATAAAATTGGAAATTTTGAGATATTTGATGCAGGGAGTTGATTGCATAATCATCGACCCGGAAAACGAGTATGAATATTTAGCAGATGCAGTAGGCGGAGCATTTCTAAAAATTTCTTTAACCTCGGCAAATCATTTAAATCCTTTTGATTTGCCTTTGCCGGGTCCCGACGATAACCCAGAAGATGTTTTAAGATCTAACGTTATAAACTTAGTCGGGCTTTTAAGAATTATGCTTGGGGGATTAAGCCCTGAAGAGGACAGTATTTTAGACGAAGCTCTTACCCAAACTTATGCTATAAGAGATATTACTCCGCAGTCAGACCCGAAAACCTGGCAAAACAACACTCCTTTGATGTCTGACTTCCAGGAAATTTTAGAGAGCATGACCGGAACAGAATCTTTGGTTAAGCGCATCGGAAAATTCACCAAAGGAACATTTTCTGACTTTTTTAACCAGCAATCGAATATTTCCATAGATAAAAGTTTTGTTGTTTTTGGAATAAGAGACATGGAAGAATCTCTAAGGCCGATAGCCCTGTATATTGTTATGAGATATATCTGGAATATGGTCAGGTCAAAATTAAAGAAAAGAATTTTGGTGATTGACGAGGCATGGTGGCTGATGCAGTCAGACGACGGAGCTTCATTCCTTTTTGGATTGGTAAAAAGGGGAAGAAAATACTGGCTGGGAGTTACGACTATCACTCAGGATGTGGCTGATTTTATGAAATCAGACTATGGCAAAGCTATTGTTACAAATTCTTCCCTGCAGCTTTTGATGAAACAATCAACTGCCGATATTGATTCCATACAAAAAGTATTTAATTTAACTGAACAGGAAAAATATCTATTGATTGAAGCAGCAGTTGGAGAAGGATTATTTTTTGCCGGCAGAAAACATGTATACCTTTCAGTAGTTGCCAGCCAGACAGAAAATCAGATAGTTACAACCAATCCTCAGGAAGTTTCACAACAAAAAGAGGCAAAAAAAATAGAGGCTGCTCAAAATTAATTTGAAATTATAAGTTATGGCAGAAAAAAAACTCAGATGACAAAACATAACGATCAGAAAACAATAGTGATTGGACTAGAGGGTGAAGGAGAGGATAAAATCTTAGAAAAAGCTGGTGCGGATACTGGCAAAGTAGCTGGCAAAGCAGTGGAGGCTGGTGGCAAAGTAGCTGGTAAAGCAGTGGAAAAAGGCGGAGAGGTAGCTGGGAAAGCAGTGGAGGCTGGTGGTCGAGCCGCTGGTGCTGCCGCTGGTGCTGCCGCTGGTGCTGCCGCAACAATTGTTACATTGGGCGCTGCTGCTCCGGCTATTCCTGGTATGATAGAGGCCGGATCTCAGGTAGGAGGAGCTGGTGGCAAAGTAGCTGGTAAAGCAGTGGAGGCTGGTGGCAAAGTAGCTGGTAAAGCAGTGGAGGCTGGTGGCAAAGTAGCTGGTAAAGCAGTGGAGGCTGGTGGCAAAGTAGCTGGCAAAGCAGTGGAAAAAGGCGGAGAGGTAGCTGGGAAAGCAGCTGGAAAAACAATCAGAGAAACGAGAAAGGCTACTGGAAAAGCAGTGGAGGCTGGTGGCAAAGGCGGTGGAAGCAAAATGGCTACTGCAGCTGGAGCTTTAAAAGCAATTTCTGAAGGAAATTTAACTTCGCCTGAGGCAGTTTTAATGCTGTGTACAGCTGGTATTATTGATGTTATCAGCTTAATTCCTGTAATAAATGTTATTTCAGATGTTCTTGGCATTATTATTATTGGAGGATGGCTGGTAATAACCCGACCAGGAGAAGCTCTTAAAAAAGCTATTAAAAGATTTCTTATTGCTTGCGGAATAGAATTAATTCCAGTTGTAAGTATTGCTCCAAGTTGGACGTGGTTTGTTTATAAAACACTTAAAGATGGATAAAAATATCAGAAAAATAATTATTTTTACAGGAATAATTTTCGCTTTTTTTTTAAAAGCGAATTTTGCTTTAGCGCTTGAACTTAACTACCCTGATATTTTAGGAAAATCTTTAAACGACGCATCTTCTTTCGCTGATTTTGTATGTTACCTTTTTAGCTTAGGAATGAACCTGGCTTTTTTTATTGCTGTTATTGCCGTAGCTTTCGGCGGAGTTTATTATTTAATAGATTATGGAAGAGGAAAATCTGCCAGTGAAGGCAGAGATTGGATAAAATCCGGCATTACAGGACTTTTAATAATTGTTTGCGCAGCATTAATTACTTATACAATCAATCCTAATCTGAATACCTGCAGTATCGGATTTTTGGATGTATTCAATTTTATCGGCAATAATAATCAAAACCAAACACTGCCTGCAAATGCAATTACTTACCAGGAAATTCCTATAGGAACTTTAACTGAAACTCTTTTAACAAGGAAAATAGATTGCTATGGATTTGACCAAAGCGGAAATCCTATTTATGGAGATGAAATAACTACAGATAGCGGAGATAAAATGGCAGGTCCCACATTTTTGGAACACGACAGAGAAGATTGTTTAGCATTATTAGTTGAAGGCTCTCAGAAAAAATCTCAGATGGCTGCCTTGTTAACTGATGAAATAACAAAATTAATGAATACATGCAATTGTCCGGCTTATGGAAATTGCGTTCCCGATGGACACTGTTCTGCTCCAAATGGCATCATATGTCCTCCTCCTTCACCTACTTCCTGCAGTCCAGGTCTTTCAGATTGCTGTCCGATAGGAACTAAAACTCAAATTGAACACGGAAATATAAACATACCTATTGCTGGCGGAGGTTCAGTTGGGTCAGATTATAAAGGGTTAGACGAATTTAGATGCCCAAACTCAAAAGACAGTTCCAGCCCATGTCTTGATCCTGATTCGGATTCTGGCACTGAAATGATTGACTGGGTTGAAACATCAATTCAGACAAATGAAAAAACAATTACTATAATAAACAAAGATAGGTGGCAAAAATTGAATATCCGCCAGCAACTGACATATTTCCATCAAAAAATAATTAAAAATCAAATAAAAGAAAATATTCAAAAAGATATAGATAAATTGGATGAAGCAAGATCTGCTTTGGCTAGCTGTTATCTTGCAATACCTTATGTTGACCTTGCTAAAACTTACGAGATTACAGAAAAGCAAAATAATGTTACTTTGATTCAAAAAACATTTTCTGATCCGATAAATAACACTCAAGTAGACGTATCAAAATATTGCCAAGGATTCAATTATGCAAATTCAAGCTGTTTTGAAAAATGCAATAATGCATGCCCTGATTCAAGCAGTAGTGCGATGTCTCTTTACGGCAATTGCACAGACACATCATGTATTAATAATGCTTATCTTACAAGGCCATGCACATTCGGCTCATATAATGATTTTGGATCTTGCATGAATACATGCCAGACAGATTGCAAAACAAAATGCTCTGATAAATATTTAAATGGTTCTGATGATTTAAAAATTTGCCAGGATCAATGCAACAATAATGGAAAATGCATTTTAGACAATTCTGGAGATTGTTTGATAAATACTATAAATTTTAAAAATTGCGCAAGTCAGGCTACTGACCAAGGCAATGCAAATTACTGCATTAATAATGCATACCTTTGCAAAAATGGTTCAGATGAATATGCAGGATATCCAGAATGTACAGAACCTCCTTCCGCAGGGTGCCAATCTTATCCAGACAAAACAAGCTGTGAAAATCAAAATAAATGCATTTGGGACGGCGCAAAATGCCTGCAGAACTATTCTGCATCATTTCTTTATAATGACAAAATTAATAATCAAGGCAAACTCCAAAAATGCCCTGATCCATACAGCCAATCTGCTGCTGGAACTTCCTGCTACAACAGCGACCCGGATTCTTCCTGCCAAGATGTATGCCCTGAAACTTCAAAATGTCCCGCCAATTCTAATTGTCCTGACTGTCCTTGCGATAAAATAGATACTCTTAAATTTTCTATTCCAAATACAAGCGGCAGAAGCAATGCCGGCAACGAAGGATATATTGAAAGAACTCAGCAAGTTTCTGCATATCAGATTGTAGGAGCTGAATGCAACGGATATTCTTTAAATGACGACCCGTTAACTTTTTATTGCGAAAATAATTGGTGGAATAACCCAAATAAAGAAAATAATCAAACGCCGATAGGAAAAGACAGGATTATAGATTTAGAGCAACCGGGGGAGGTGCCTGTGGGTCAGACAGTTGATGACGCTGAGAATTGGGCAAAAGGATTGATAAATAATCCAAAGACAGACAAAGTGAACGAAGATATTCAGATAATGATAAAACAAATGAAAATAATAGGAGAAGAAACGGGAAAAGTAGGCAAGGCGGAAAATTATTGCGGGTGTAATGCAAAATTTGATATGAATAGGGATCCGATCTGCGTAGCCAGCTGCGGATATAATCCTACGGGAATATCTATTTCAGCTCAGCCTCCTAATTGCGATGTCCCGTGCACTGGCCCGAATAACTGTGAAAAGCCATGCACTGGCCCAACTAACTGCGGCTTTACTCCGTGTACCCCAGCTACCCCAGAGTCTAAAAATTGGAAATGCTATAATCCCCCTATAACATTTTGCACCGCGCCCGACATTTCAGGCTGTCCTCCGTGCGGAGGGGGATATGCTTGGGCAGATTTAGGAGTCCACCACGCTACCCAAGCTGACCCTCCTGGATGCGATGTTCCATGCAACGAGCCAACCGGGTGTGAAATTCCATGCAGCGAGCCAACTGGATGCGGAGTTCCATGCACCACTCCTGCTGGATTTGGCGCCACTTGCGACCTTCAACCATGCCAAGGAAGCCCTTGCATGCAAATGACGGATTATTTATCAATACTTTGGAATGATTACAAGCAATTGAAGCTTGATTATATAGATTTTCAAATAACTATGCTATCTGAGCCCAGAAGTGATATTATGAAAGAATTAACATATTCAAGGCAAACAATGAATGATTGCAGTTTGACAGGCACAGTTTACGGTTTGTCAAATACTAGGCTGTTAAACTGCTCAAGGGTTGAAGATGAATTAGTTTCTCCTATCAATGGAGACAAATTAAAAAAGAAAGATTTGGCCGACCTCATCCATATAAATCCCAATCAAATAAATTCTAATGATACTACTATAAACGGATATTGCTATGGCAAAAAATTAGGTGATCTTTTTTCAAAATCC
>CAIXXY010000003.1 GCA_903923535.1 Candidatus Staskawiczbacteria bacterium
TATATTTCAAATATACAAGGAAAATTTGCAACAGGTTCAATGGTTGTTTGCACTGAAGGAGTGTCAACTAAAAGCGAATACAAAAAATTTAAAATTTACCCGGTCAAATACCGCGAAGCGGTAATTTCGGCTTCGCCGAAATTATTTGACTGGGTAAATTTCATCAAAAAACATCCTAGATTTATCAAAGGATGTTTTTTGATGCTCTGACTTCCATATAGAATTCTAGTAAAATTTAGGTGGGTGTTCTCATATAAAGACCACGGCCTTTATAAATTTGAACTCCCTTAAAAAAGTTTGTATAGAATTTATTGCGAAATATCAGAGCACCTTAATTTTAACTCATCAAGATTATAGGTCAAGTGCTTCCGCCAATTGTTTTATTAAAGAGACCACAACTGGAGGCGGCATTAAAGAATTTGATAAAACGCCTTCATCGTCTTTGACTTCCCATGGCTTTTCAGATGTTATGGCTTTCTGTTCTTTTTCGTCAAAAGTATAAACAAATTCCGGAGTAATTTCATAATCATCTGCAAATTCTTCAACTCTATCTACTGGTATGGAATTCCTTAAAAGAACTTTTGGAATTCCCTGCAATTTGAAAGCTTCTTTTATCAGCATCTCGTCTTTATCCAATCTTTCTTTTATCGGCTCAATCCCCAATTCATCGCCCTCCTTTGTCATCATTTTGGCTCCCTTGCAGTTTGAATTATCGCAAATTAAATGAAATTTTTTATCGTTAGAATCATATTCAACATTTTTTGTTGTTAAAAGTTTTAAATTCCTGGATGTCTGGCATAACGGACAAATTACCCTGAATTTTACTCTTTCATCAATAACTGATGTTGGCACATCAATCAAAACAAAAATGTCTGCGTCTTCCCTATACCCGATCAAATCCCTGAAAAACAAGGCATAAGAAATTTGGTCTAAATCTCTTGGAAAACCATCAATAAAAATTGTTTTTTTGCCGAGCTTTGCAATTTCCCTTTTTGCTAAAGCTAAAATTAATTCAGTCGGCAGAAGCGTTTTTGTAGACCGGTTGTCCCAGGATTTCATTATATCCTCTAAAGGCATAAATCCTCTGTAATTTTTTTCCAAAAAAGCGACTGTTTCTTTTCTTTTTTCCGGATCTCTTATCACTTCGTCCAACGACCTTACCATGTCGCCAATTGAAAAATGAGCAATCCTATCGCCTCCGATAATTTCAGCCAGCATTTTTGCATAAGTTCCTTTGCCAGAAGATTTTTTTCCCATTAAATAAGCGATGAAAGTATTATCTTTCAAATATTTCCTCAATTTTTCAATTTCTGGGCCGCATTTATATTTAAAATATTCTTGACGCTGTTTAATATCAGTCAAATCAAATTTTTTATAAACATCGCTTTTTGTCTTAAAAAGCGGAAAATCAAGGTCTTTCATAAATTATTCTAATTATTTTAATTTCTAATTATTCTAATCAAATATTAATCTCTAATGTCTAATTTCTAAAACGTTTTTAGTTATTAGGATTTAGACATTGGCATTTGATTAGGTCAATTAGAATAATTAGGTTAATTAGGTTAATTCTTAATTATTTTTATATTTTTTCCGTTGCTTTCTAATTTTACGTCTCCGTCTTTATCTGTTCTGAATATCTTTATACCAAAATTTTCCAATCTTTGCAAAGTTTCCGGCGTAGGATGGCCATAAGAATTTTTCCCGACTTCAATTACTGCAAATTTCGGTTTTACACTTTCCAAAAATAAATTTGAAGTTGAATATTTTGATCCATGATGGGCAACTTTTAAAACATCAGCTGATATATTTTCTCCAGAATTAACAAGCTTCTTTTCCCCAGCAGAGCTTATATCTCCGGTAAAAAGAAAGGAATTATTTCCATAAATTAGTTTTGAAACAATGCCTGCGTCATTGGAAGTATTTTTTATATTTTCCCCTTCCAAACTTTCAAAAGGAAAAATCGTATCTATTAAAACATTTCCTGATTTTATTTCTTGCCCTGATTCTGCAATTATTATTTTAGCTCCCATTTTTTCCTGTTCCTCCAAAATACTGACCCATTTATCATATTCTGGAGAATTTCTTAAAACTCCTGTCCATAAAATGTAATCTGCCTTATAAACTTTTAAAATATCTAAAAATCCCTGCATATATGATCTGATTCCGGATGACTTAAAATTACAAGGTCAATTTCTTTGTCCCAAACCGGAATTAATTCTGATAATTTTTTAAGAGCCGATGAATTAGGCCCGCCGTCAATTAAAATCTGGTGATCTTGCGGAGTTTGTATAAAAACCGAATCCCCCTGACCCACATCCAAAAAATCAACTTTTAATTTTTTAATTTCATTTAAGGCAAAAACTTCCTGCCAGCAGAGAATATTAAGAAAGAATAAAAATACAGCGATAGATAAAATTATCTTTTTTGACATTATTAATGAAAATGCCCCGCAAGGCGGGGCATTTTCTAAAAACAATTCTATTTCTTTAAACCCATTATTCTGAACATTTTCGTCCCGCATTTTTCGCAAGTGCCTGTCATAGCCATTCTTGGTTTCCCGCCTTTTCCTTTCATTGACACTTCTTTTGGATCCTTCATATCTCTTTTTGCTTTACACTTTACGCAATAAGCTTCTGTTGCCATATGAATTTTACGAACGGAGTGAGAAAATTCATCCCGAGCCATTATAGGGCGAGGGAATGCCTTATTCCGTTCTTATTTAATATTCGACCTTGGTTTTGCAGGTTCGAGCACCTGCAAAATTAATTTCAAATGATATCAGCTTAATTCTACCTAAATACCTGTGGATAAGTCAACCCTTTATAGAAAATTTCTGCAATTTTAATTATCCAGCCACCCAGCCACCGTCTACAACCATCGTGCTTCCTGTCATATAAGAAGATTCATCTGATGATAAAAATAATACTGCATTGGCAATTTCTTCTGATTTGCCTTTTCTGTGCATAGGTATTGGCGCTAACATCGCCTCCATTGCTTTTGCATCCATATTTGTCGTAGAAGCGCCAGGGGTATCAATTGCTCCAGGAGCTATGCAATTTACTCTTATATTAAATGGAGCCAATTCTAAAGCCATAGCCTGAGACATTGCAACTATTCCGCCCTTTGAGGCGCAATAATGAGTCAATCCGGCAAATCCAACTCCAACCTGTCCCATAGCAATTGAACTAATATTCACAATTACGCCTTTTCCCGAAGGTCCTGAGCCTGTCGAAGGATTTTTTGCCATTTCTTTTGCGCATGCTTGAGCCATCAAAAAATATCCTTTCAAATTTATATCAATAACTTTTTCAAAATTTGCTTCCGACATTTGTAAAAAAGGTTCAAATGGAAAAATGCCTGCATTATTTACCAAAATATCAATTTTGCCGAATTTTTTTAAAGTTTCTGTAACCACATTATCAACTTCCGCTTTTTTGCTTTGATCGCACTTTACAACCAATGCTTCTCCCCTATTTTTTTTTATTGTTTCTGCAACTTTTTGACATGAAGCTATATCAATATCTGCCAGAACAACTTTTGCCCCGGCTCCTGCAAGCTTTAATGAATGTGCTTCTCCCATTCCCTTTCCAGCTCCCGTAACTATAGCGACTTTTCCATTCAAGTCGCAAAACTTTGACGTTGTTTTATTTAATCCGAACACAGTCTTGTGAGCGAGGCGAACAAGACTGCCTCGCAAATTAGGTTGTAATATATCGAATACATCTTGGCCTAATTTGCGCTGGATACCTTATTCGTTCGTTATTTAATTTTATTTATATTTTATTATACCCCATTTTCATTTTGTAAACAAAAAGCTAGGTCAGACCCAGCTTTTTACTTCAAATTTAATTGCTTATCGCCCCCTATTCTTTGCAGCAATTAATCACATACTGCACAACTTGCCCTAATTTTCCCAAAACTCCTTTTTTGCTTTCGTCTTTTGTATCTAATTGGGTCTCGCCTACTTTTTTTACATCGCCCACATTCACCAGCTTTAAATTTATTCCCCAAAACAATGAATAAAGCTCATATGCTTTTCTAAACAAATCTTCTGCTTCCTGTTTTTTGCCTTGCCCCAAAGCTTTAGTTCCCACTTCTATTAATCTCATTGAAGCGGCCAATAAATGTTTTGAAATACACCAGACTTCCCCTTCATATTCTTTGATGATTTTTTTCAATAATTCCTTTCTCATTTCGCGGGCAGTATTCAGCAAATCAAAATATTCCGGCTTGTCTAATTTAGCTCCGGTAAAGAAAAAATGCTCCTCAAGGGAAACTAAATTCATAATGGCAATTGACAGATCTTCGTCAGAAGACAAATCCATCTGCTGGGTTTTGCTCGCCTGCGCTTTTTTTATAAATTCGTCTATTTTATTTTTATCTATATTTACCCCGTGAGATATTACATTGTTATTTTCTTCCATAACCATTTTTTAAATAATTTTTAATTCTATTTTTTATATATCTTTTTCCCCATGCGCTTTTTAAATATTTTTCTCTCAACATAGCATCTTTCTCTGCCAAACAAATTTCACAATATACTAATCTGAATGGTCTTCTGCTTTTGGTGGAAAAAGATTCTCCATTATTATGTTGTTTAATTCTGCGATTTATATTAATAGTATATCCTATATAAAAATTATTATCCTTTTCACTTTGCAATATATAAACATATTGAAAAACCATAAATTATCTCACGGGGTTAAATTATCCTCCATGTAAGTAAAACGTAAAATATTACGCTAATTAATATTAAAATTAAAACGGGAATTATGACTTTTTGATAAGGAAAAAATACTTTTCCATTATTTTTATTTTTAAGATAAATGCTAAACCAATGCCCCAATAAAGCCATTATAGTTCCCAAAGCTGTTCCAAAAATTATCTTGTCAATTCCGAAAATTTTATTCAATGGATGCGCCAAAATGCCTGCATAATAAAGCGGAATAAATGTAAGCAGATAATAAGCCAAAGAAATTATGACTGCATCAAGATAAAAGCCCTTCACCCTCCAAAATTTTGGTAAAACAAAATTTAGGAGGGCAAGATTCTTTTTTCTCATTTCTGCCATTGTCCACCAAATTAGCGTAACCAGCAAAGCTCCTATCCAGATTGACGAAACAACATCATCTACTCCAAACCATCTTGAAAGCCCGAGTCCCGCTCCTACTGCCACAACGCAAAGCGGGCAAACCGCTTTTGCTGCATTTGCCCATAAAAATCCTGAAAATAATATTAGAAAAAATAATTTTATTTTTTTCATTGTATGCCAGCTTGCGCTTTTAAAAAATTAGGCACATCAACTTCACCCATATAACATTTGCCATTGCCATCATATAAAAATGGAACTCCTACAGAGCTTGCAGTTATTCCGCATTTTTGAACAACTTGTGCCAACAATTCTTGATTGCTTTTATTATACCAAACTTCCAATCTTGTAATTTTTACTTTGTCTTCAATTTTGTTTTGGCTTATAAAATCTTCCACATCTTTGCAATGCGGACAGCCTTCGCCATAAAATAAAATTATTCCTTTCGGAATTGCAATTGGTTTTATAGGCCCTGAAAAAATCTTGGCAAAAAATCCAGACTGAAACCCCCAGAATAAAAATCCTGCCAAAATAATGATTACAATAATAATTATCAAAAACTTATCCATTCTATAATTTTATATTTTTAAAAATTAAAAATCAAGCATTCAGCTCTTTTAATATCTTTTTTAAATTCAATCCGTACATTTTACAGACTTTTCCGATTTCCAATTTATCTATCTCAAACTGGGACATCGGGCACGACAAACATGGCACGCTGTTTTTTACCAAAACTTCCGCCCCGCCCTTTTTCTCTATTATTTTTTTTAAAGTTGTCTTCTGACTTGCCCAGTTAAATTGTTTCGCCTTTGGCGAAACACCGGCTTTGCCGGATTTAACCGGGTGAATTATTTTTTTCATGCTTTTGATTAATTTGTTTTACCATAAAACCAACAAAGTTAAAAACCCGCTGCAGCGGGTTTTTATCATTATTCCTTACAGCCGCAACCGCATGGACAATCTGGTCCGCATTTGCATTCTTTGCCATCTTTACATCCGCAACCGCAACTGCATTTTTTGCCACAATCACATTTTTTTGACATATTTTTGGCTCTTTAACAAAGCTTTTTAATTTTTTACTTCGACCTTTTTATTCACAAGTCTGTCAATTTATTTTTGCTTTATAAGTTTTCAAAATTTCAGCTGCCATTATCTTTTCTGGAGAAGTTTGAACAGGGTCATATGTAATTTTAAAAATATCGGGCGATTCAAACTTTATGCTTTCTATGCCTTTGATTTTCTTTAATTCATCAATTATCAGCGGCGCATGCCCCGCGCACGGAATATCAACCCTTAAAGATAATTCTAAAAAACTTGCTGCCTCAATTTTTGCGTTTGGCGAACCTATATTAGCCAATATAGGCAGCACGTAAGAAAACATCAAAAAATTAATAAAAATTGTCATTCCATACAAAATTATAAGATATTTCCATTTGCTTCTTACACCCTGTTTGTTAAAGCAATTGCATTTTTTAAGATATATTATGGCTGAAAAAGTGGCCATGATAATAGAAAGAGCAAATAAAATCTGCAAAAAATAAGGATTCATCATAACTTTCTTCAATACGGAAGTAACGGCAACAGCCCCAACTGCAGAAAAAATAATAAAACCTATACAAAAACTGTGCGGGAATATTCCGTATAACAGTCCCTTTAAAATACCTCTGTCTTTCTTTTCTAAATTATTTTTTGCGCAGCAACTATTTTCCATTTTATTTATTGAAAAATTTTGTAACTTTTAAAATTTCTGCTGTCATTTGATTTTTCTTTCTCTCATTTTTTGATGCCATGGCATTTTTGAAACAAGAATTCAAATGGTTTTCCATAAGCATTTCATGGGCAGACCTTAAAAGCCCTATAACAGCCAAATTCTGCTGCATAACATCAATGCAATACCTGTCTTTTTCAGTCATATCAATAATTTTAGCCAGCAAACTATGCGCTTTTTTAAATCCGATTAAAGCTTTCTTTTTATTTGAATTCATGAGCAAGCGAATGAATTCATGCCGAGATTGAAACATGATATATGGACACATACCCTTCATTTATAAATCATATAGAAGGCTATCGATTACATTATTGTTTCAATCGAGGCGATGCAATTATTCGTTAATTTTAATTAATTTTGCATACCTCCCCCCTAGGTATAGTATATCAGATTAAAAACCCGTGTCAAGCCTTCACCCAAATTTTTGAAAATTTGGGTGAAGGCTCAAGTCTTTTGAAAATAAAAAAGCTCTCCTACTACTTCTTGCGAAGTTTCAGAGAGCCATATTTGCGAATCCAGTCCAGAAGACTCAGCTACTTGCGCACGCCGGCAAACCGATAGAAGTCACTCCAGACATCATCGAAGTAGTCCAGACCCAGCTCGCGAGCGCCAGAGTAAACGTACAAGTACGGATAGCCATTGAGCTGGCAGACGAAACTGAGCGCGACAATCGGAAACTCCTTCTGAAGGTTGGGTTCTTTTTTGGCCAAACCGAGGAGATCCCAGATTGTGGCAGGCTTGTAGCCGGCCCTGTCCATCTCAGCGATAACCGCTTCAGAGGACATGTTTTTGTCAAAGTGAAAGATAACGATTTCCTTCTTCAACTTCTGACCATTCGCTGGTTGCGGTAAGTTCTTGGAGACGACATTGTCGTTGCTCCAATTGAACCCGCATGCCTTCACCAATTCTTCCACGGATTGGTTCTCGTCGACCAAAACCGTGAAAGTGTGAGCGATGAAGTTGACCGTTTTTGCCACAGTTTCGACGAGATCACCAACAACTCGACCGCCATTTGCCAGGAATTTCACGAATTCCGTGGCAAACCGAGTCTTGTCTCCCTTGAGAATTTCCTGGGCGGTTTCACAACCCACGCTTTCCCAATCAACCTCCCTGTGAAAGAGGGTTTTGGTCAACATCCCAAGGATATCAACCAACTGGCTGAACGTCATCTTCGTTTTCATTGTCTTTCTCCTTTGTTGAACGGGTACTATCGTTCTGCCACAAGGCAGAAACAAATTCGCCGCGATGTTGTGGCTTCTTTGCCACACAAAAAAGTTGTCTATTTCTAAACCGCTTTTTTGCATGGCAAAAATAAGTTATAAATGTGCTAATTTCACTATAAATTATACGCTTATTATCTTATTTGTCAATTACTCCCCCGCCCAATAATTCTCCTCCTTTATAGAACACTACTGATTGACCTGAGGTTATTGCTCTTTGTGGCTTTTGAAATATAACTTTCACTCCCCCTCCCTTATTCGCGCGAATAAGGGCAGAAGACAAATTGCTTTTATATCTTATTTTAACTTCTGCATTCAAAGGTAATTTCTGGGGGGTAATCCAATTAATATTGATTGCAATTAATTCTTTTTTCTCCAAATCCTTCTGATTTTTAGAAACAACCAAAACATTTTTCTTAAAATCTTTATCAACAACAAACCAAGGCTTTGTCTCGCCGGAGTGACGCTCTGCCTGCGTCACAGAGGCGGAGCCTTGTGAAATTTCTAATCCCTTTCTCTGCCCAATAGTATAAAACCACAACCCGTTATGTTTGCCTATTTTTTTTCCTTTAACATCTATAATTTCACCAGGTTTTGTTTTTAAATATTTTTTCAAAAAATCATTTGTTTTATTCTTTACCCCCACACCATAACAAGCACAACTTCCGTTGGTTCGTAAATTTCTTTCATGTTCTTGTTTGGTGTGGGGGTGAATGAAACAGACTTCCTGTGATTCAGGAGTTTGGGCCGTTGGCAGTTTTAATTTTTTAGCTAATTTCCTGACTTCTGGCTTTGTATATTGGCCTACCGGAAATAAAATATGGCTAAGTTGTTTTTGATTTAACTGCCATAAAAAATATGACTGATCTTTATCTTTGTCTTTACCTTTCAGTAATTTATATTTTGGGATTTGGGATTTGGGATTTGGGATTTCCCGCCCGAGGCGGGTGTAGTGCCCTGTTGCAACAAAATCAGCGCCAAGCGCTAAAGCTTTCTTTATTAAAAACCCAAACTTAATTTCCTTATTGCAGACAACGCAGGGATTTGGAGTGTTTCCTTTTTTATAGTCTTTCAAAAAATAATCTACTACTTTTTTCTTGAATTCATTTTCAACATTTAAAACATAAAAAGGAATGCCGATTTTCTTAGCAACCAATCTTGCTAATTTTTCTGATTCAACAGAGCAGCATCTGTTATCTGAACTTTGTCCGTCTTTCCAAAATTTCATAAAAATTCCAATTACATCAATACTTCGCCCTGGCTCAGCACAAGAACACTGCCTTTTTAATAAGGCAGCTGCCACAGAACTATCAACCCCGCCTGACATTGCCACCACAATCCTTCGGCGTGGCTCAGGACTTTCAGCTTTTATTTTTCTTGCCCCCACACCATTCGCCCGCGGGCGAACTGGTAGTGGCGGGTTATTCTTTTCCATAATATTTAAAATTATCTCTTTTTTTACAAAAAAACAAGCTGGGAACAGGATGAACCCGTCCCCAGCTATATAGCTCCTTCCCTAGAGCCCTACTTGCCCGCATGCGTCAATAACGTTGCGAGCCTCAGCAACGGATTGAGAGGCAATACTGTCTCCCTAGGAGTATCTTTGTGCAGCTTATCGTCGCACACCCCCTTTTCCCTCTCAACCTCTTCCAGTTTATCAATGAGCTTTTTCTCCATTTTTCTCCTTCCTTCTGTCTTGTCCAAAACAAATTACGGCCATAAGCCGTAACAAACTTACCGTTAACTAACAATATGATAGCAAAAAAATAAAGTCCTGTCAACCCTTCACCCAAATTTTAATAAAAATTTGGGTGAAGGGTCAACCCCTTATCTTTACCCTACTTTGTCCACTTTTCGTATTTCTTATCAATTATATCCTTTGATTTTTGTATAATTTCGTGTTTCTTTTTTAAATCAGCAGTAATTTCTTTCTTATTTTTTGAAAAATAATCATAAATAGCTTCAATTAAGGCATCAACTGCCAAAACCGAACAATGATATTTTATTTTCGGCAGGCCTCCCAAAGATTTTATGATATCGTCTTTTGTTATTTTTAAAGCCTGCTTTATTGTTTTTCCTTTTACTAAATCTGTAATAATGGAGCTTGTTGAAATTGCTGCCACGCATCCAAAAGTTTCAAATTTAATATCTTTAATTACTTCATCTTTGCCTACTTTAATATAAAGCCACATTACGTCTCCGCAAACAATGTTTCCCACTTTTCCAATCCCGTCTGCATTTTTAATTTTTCCGTAGTTGTGGGGATTTTTAAATGTCTCTAAAACTTTTTTAGTATATAATCCCCCGCAAATATTGTTATTTATTTTTGTTTTCATATTTTTACTATTCCAGCTTTCCGCGGAAAGCTGGAATAGTTTTATCTTTTAAATTTATTTAAATGGTGATATTTTTCTAATTTTTTTTATTATTTTGGGCAAAACTTCTATTAATTGATCAACTTCTTTTTCTGTTGTGAATCTTCCCAAAGAAACTCTTAAAGATCCATGAGCTTCTTGCGGCTTTAATCCTGTAGCCAGCAAAACATGGCTCGGCTCTAATTTGAAAGAAGAGCAGGCAGATCCGGTAGAACATGCGATGCCTTCCAAATCCAATTGCATAATAAGCGACTCTCCTTCGATAAAATCAAACCAAAAATTTGCATTGTTTGCCAACCTGTTTTGGGACTTGCCCCCCACTAACTTTGAAGCGGGATATAATCCTAATTTTCTGCCACCCGCTTTTACTTCAAAGTTAGTGGGGGGTGAACCATTTAAGTGTGAATTTTTTATTTTTAAAACTGATTTTATTAATTTGTCTCTCAAACTTGTTAATCTTTTATTTTCGGGGTACCCTTTGGGTCGCATTTCTTTCTTGCAAATTTCAGCTGCTTTCGCAAAGCCGACAATCGCCGGAACATTAACCGTAGAACTTCTCAATCCATTTTCCTGCCCTCCGCCATGCAATAATGGCACAATTTTTATTCCTTCCCTCACATATAAAAGCCCAGCCCCCTTCGGCCCATATATTTTATGAGAACTGGCAGTCAATAAATCAATATTCATTTTTTTAACGTCAATCGGAATTTTTCCGAATGACTGCGAAGCATCAGTATGGAAATAAACTCCTTTCTTCCTACAGATTTTTCCGATTTCAGCTATCTTCTGTATCGTGCCTATTTCATTTGAGGCATGAATAACAGAAACCAAAATTGTTTCAGGCTTTATCTCTCTTTCAATATCTTTTGGGTTTACCATTCCGTATTTATCAACCGGTAATTTTGTTATTTCAAAACCTTGTGATTTTAACCATTCAGCCGACTCAATAATGCACGGATGCTCTATTGAGGAAATTATAATATGCCTGGCATATCTGCTTTTTGGCATATTGAAAGCTATACCCTTTAATGCAAGATTATTGCTTTCTGTTGCAGAACCCGTAAAAATTATTTCATTGGGTTTAGCTGAAATCATATCGGCTAAAACCTGTCTTGACTGGTCTAAGACAAATTTTGCCTCCTGCCCGAAAGAATGCAAAGACATTGTGTTGCCAAATTTTTCAGATAAAAAAGGTTCCATGGCTTTTGCCACTCTTTTGTCTACCGGAGTTGTTGCTGCATAATCTAAATATATTTTTTTCATTTTATTAACTTTTGTTGCTTGTTAATTTTTTTTGATGTATACAAATTCCACCTTGTATTCTCTTGCTCATATTGCAATTAAAACATAAAACTTGCAGCTTTAAATCCTTAGGATAATTATGAACCTTCAACCATTTTAAAAACGATGTTCCAAGCCCAGTTTTTTTTCTATCTTCCTTGCCATCATTATTAATATGGTCTAGACATAAAAAATCTATTTCCTTTTCTCCACAACAAGCACACTTAGCCTTATTATTACTATATGCTTTTAACGCATCAATTTTTAATCTTGTCCTGTATTTTTTACTATGTCCTACTACTCTATTTTTATTATTACTTCTCCATTGATCATTTCTTTTTGTAATCTTCTCTTTATTCTTCAAATAATATCTATGCATTTCCTCACTAACACATTTTTTGCATATTAAATTATCTTCGGGAGCAGTTCCCTTTTTCTTAATTTTATCGCAAATTGAACATTTCATTTATAATATTTATAGTTATAAATAATAAAAGCAAACCATACGGTCTGCTTTTAATTTATCAAATTATATAGTTTATGTCAACCCTTCACCCTACCGGTAATATTTTTATTGCAAAAAAATAAATATAAAAAAAACATTTCACTATTTTATAAATTTTAAAAAATTAAAGGGTGAAGGGGCAACACTTACTTTCCTTTTTTCGCCAATTTCAATTCCCTTATAGAAAGACCCATAAATATCGCTAATAATAAGGTTGTGTTCAATGGGGCTAGCCAAAAAGGAAAGTCTCTGCCAAATGCTTCTAAAACCATAATACCGCCCAAAAATCCTATAGAATACATCGCCCCGTTTTTTAAATAGGCAAATTTTGCAATTACATTTATTCCTTTTACTGTAAATTCCCTGACTACTAAGGCTCCCAAGCCATTTCCTAAAAATATTAAAGGAATTGACATAGTAAAAGCGAACGCACCGATAACTCCATCAATTGAAAAAGTGGCGTCTAAAACTTCTAAATACATTATCTTGCTCCAGGAAGACATATTACCAGATAATAGTTGCTTTTCCTTTTCTTCGGCATTTTTCTTAAATCCGTCTGTGATAAAAAATGCAGTTGATCCTATTACAGCTGATAAGGCTAATATCGGATTTACCTTTAAAGAAAAGTAAACAACCATCGTGATAAATAATGATGATGTAGCATAAAACCAGACAGACTGCTTATGGACAAATTCTTCGACTAAAAAGGCATATTTTTTCTCTTCTAAAAAAAGCCATCCCAAAAACACAAAAAATAGATAAACTCCTCCGGCTAAAAGTAAAAGGGCCTGAGATTTTTCTACATATAATTCAATTTCCGGCGTTGGGTGAAAAACAAAAGTTATTACCTGTAAAAATGAGAACGCCGGGTTTGCCAGCCAAACAATCAAAAATGGCAATATTCCTCTTACCGCAAATACAGCTATTAAAAGCCCCCAGAATAAGAAAAACTTTCTGAATTTTTCTGGCAGGGTTTTCAAAACACTGGCATTTATAATTGCGTTATCAATACTGGAAATAACTTCAAAAAGGCACAAGCCGAATACAACAATTAAAATTTCTAATATAGCCATAGCAATTTTTAATTTTTAATAATAACGAATTAAATTATTTTAACATTATAATCTAATATTTTATCTCCGTCGCCGAAAAGAAAATCTGCTTCTAATTTTTTTCCTTCTAAAATATGCGGCAGCCAATGTATGTCATCTGGCCACATGTCTTTATAGGGTATTTCATTGAAAAAAAACCATTTTGGCGCCATCTCCTCTGATTCTGTTATTTCTCCAATCCAATCTTTAGCCACAAATAAAAATACATCCTGATTCCATTTTTCCTTATCTGCATCTGCAAATTTAAAATGGAACAAGCCAGCTTTTTCCGGGTCCTTTATTTGTACTCCGATTTCTTCTTTTGTTTCCCTTACAGCAGTTTCTAAAATATTCTTGTCTCCTTTCTCAGGGTCAAACTTACCGCCGGTTCCGTTCCATCTACCGCTTCCAAATCCCCTTTTTTTCATAGCCAAAAGGATTCTGCCGTCCTTAATCAACAAACATAATGTTGTTTGCTTCATTTTATTTATTTTTTTACTTCTGTTGATTTTTCTTGCTGAAAAAGAAAATATAAATAATTTCTAAAACCCCGACTGTATTTAAAATCAGCATCGCAATAAACCAAATGTTTTGATTGTTGCGGGCAGATTTCCACAGAGCGGTTCCTTTCCAAATAAGGGTCCAAACTGCCAAAACAGTAAATACAAAAGCAAACCATGGATTATTAAACATATGCGCAAATTGTATGAGTTGTAATTCTTTTTGTGTCATAATTTTTTATTTATTATATAATAGCCTGCGACCCCGAAGGCTACTGAAACATTTAATGATTCTTTTTGCCCCGACATAGGCAAAAAAATTATCTTGTCTGATTTTTGCAATATTTTTTTGGAAATCCCCTTTACTTCATTTCCCATTATTAATGCCAAAGGAAATTTAGGCTTAAATTTTGTATATTCAATTGCAGATTTCGCCTGTTCCAACGCAACAATCTGAACTTTCTTTTGCCCTGAGTCCGCCGAAGGGTTTTTTAATTTATCTATTAATCTGCCAACTTGCCTGTAATATTCAAAAGGAATTGTTTTTTCAGCCCCCAATGCCGTTTTTGAAATCTTATGATTTGGAGGCTTTCCGGAAATTCCGCACAAGAATATCTTTGAAACTCCCAGCGCATCCGATGTCCTGAAAATTGAGCCGATATTTTCCAAACTTCTTATATTGTCGCATATTACGTAAAACTCTTTCATTGTAATAATTTTATTACTTTCTCTTATAGAAAGCAATGATAAAATTAAATCTCTCCTTTTTTTATCTTATTTCTTTACCCGGTCAAATAAAATCCTTCGGGATTTTAATTTTGCATTAGCAAAATTATTTGATCGGGTGAATTTCTTCAACAAAAATAAATCTTTTTATATTTCATTCTTTTTTATCCTGTCTCTGATGTTTTCAACGAAAGTATTAAAATAAAAAAGATTATGAAAAGTTAAAAGCTTCATGCCTGTTATCTCTTTAGCTTTTAGCAAATGACATATATAATCTTTTTTATAATTCAAACAGACATTGCAAATGCATCCTTTATCCAAGGGTTCGCGCTTCTTTAAAAATTTTGTTTGGCTTAAATTTAATTTTCCTTCAGAAGTAAAAGCAATGCCACGCCTTGCATAATGAGTTGGAACCGTACAGTCAAAAGTATCAACGCCTGATTTTATTATCAATTCCATATCTTCCAAATAACCTACTCCTAAAAGATGCCTTGGCTTTTTTTCTGGGAGCTTGTCAACAACCCAGTCCAGCATTTTCCCCATTTCTCTTTTATCGTTTCCAAATTCTCCGCCAATTCCAAATCCGTCAAAATCAAGGCCTCCGATAAATTTTGCGCTTTCAATTCTCAAATCTTTAAACCTCGAACCCTGCACAATGCCGAACAAAGCTTGTTTTGATTTTTTTGTTTGCAAACAAATTTTTGCCCAACGATGAGTTTTTACCAAAGATTTTTTAACATAGTTTATATCAGCCAATGGAGGAGTACATTCATCAAAAGCAAAAATAATATCAGCTCCTAATTTTTCCTGTATTTTAATCGATTCTTTCGGTCCTATAAACAATTCATCGCCATTTATAGGAGAATGGAAAGTCACGCCATTATAATTTATTTTTATTTTTTGAGGCTGGGCATTTTCTTTTATCACTTCTCCTCTCTTTTGTTCTTCCTTTAAAATTTTACTCCCTAAACCAAAATCTAAGCCAAACCCTAAAGAAAAAATTTGATATCCGCCTGAATCGGTCATTAAAGGCTTTTTCCAATTCATAAATTTATGCAATTTTCCTGATTTTTCTACAATCTTCTCTCCGGGTTTCAAATGCAGATGAAAAGTATTACAAATTAAAATTTGTGATTTTGTTTCTTCTGCTTCTTTACTGTCCAAAGTTTTTACAACTGCCTGGGTTGCAACAGGAACCAAACACGGCGTTTCAACAACGCCATGCTCTGTTTCTAAAAAACCCAATCTTGCCCTGCTGATTTTTGATTTTTTTAATATCTTAAAATTCATTATGGCTGAAGAATATCTCCAGTCCTGCCATTAATAGATAATTTAATTGAGGTTATTGTCGAAAACTGCAAAAGAGTCTGCTTAATTTGGGCAACCCGCGAGGCCATACTGCATGATCCCCCGCCAGATTCAGTTGTCTCATTAAAATCCGCTCGCGCTTCGCCATTAACAATTGAAATACTGTTTAATTTACTGCCCGCGGGAATACTGGTCGAAAATCCGGCTAATTTTTCTGAATCAGTCGGGCCCTTTAAAAGCTCTTCAATTGCAGATTTGGCAGTTGACTGAGTTTTAATAATTGTTCTGTCAACAGCAACCACATCAGTGCAATTTACTTCAGTTACGCCACTTTTGCCGAAATATGCCTTAACCGTCATCGTTTCGCCAGATGCTTTGATTTTAACTGGCAAAACAAATGTTTTATCTTTATCCCTCATATCGCTTGGATTTTCATTGTGGAAAACCAAATTTCCAGATTGTGACATATTTGATTGAAAACTAAGTGTTGTTTCAAAGTTAACTGGCAGAGTCATCCATTCGCTGGTTGCAGTCAAAACTCCGGAGGCAATTGATTTACCATTGCCGTCTAATAATTCTACGGCTCCAACCTGGCCTTCAAAACCGCCCCAGCCGTTTCCTATAACCTTGCCGGTTATTTTCAGAGGCGAAGATATTTCCTGATTTGCCACCAATCCGTTTATCTGCAATCCATCCGTTCCGATTACAGAATTTGGCTTATTGCTAACCTTGCCGGGAATGAATATCAAAACTCCGAGCAGAGCGACGATAATTATAGCCAATATTACTACGACTAGAATAATTTTGTTCATAATGTTTATATTTAATTATATATATTCATCATACATTTTAAGGAAGGGAAGATAAAGCCCTTGACATGGCTGGATAAAAGGAGTATAATAGAATCAACTAATAGTTAGTCGAAGTATCTTAGTAATAAGTAGAGCGACCTATTAGAATTAAAAGGTCGTTTTACTAGTAGGCACAATATGCCTATAAAACAAAAAAAACAAAATGTTCGACAGAAACAATAACAGCAGAGGTTTCGCTCCAAGGGAGATGATCAAAGGAAACTGGAAATGCTCCGAATGCGGAGTAGAAATTACAGAACTTCCTTTTGAACCAGCTCCAGATAGACCAATCTATTGCAGAGAATGCTGGTCAAAAAAGAGACCTCCAAGATTCAGCAGATAAGGGAACACTTATCCCGCTACGCGGGGTAATTTCTTTCTGAATTTTAAAAACAACCCCGCTCAGCGGGGCTGTTTTTTTGCTTGTGCGAGATTGGTAGCGGCGGGTTTAATTAATTATTTTGCCATTCATATAAACATCCATATCTTTTTCTTTGAGCGCCTTGAAAAAGTCTTCCTTAGGGACAACTGCTTCTGGGGCGAAAGAACCCCATGCTTTGATTTTGCCATTGATTATCATCTGAGCAATTATTGATGCTGGAATACCGGTATCGATATTGCAACCTGCATCTTCCCAATCAGGCAAAGTATCAACAATGCATTCCATATATATCTGCTTCTTTTTATTATCTTTTTTGCCTATTACTTCAACCCATAAGACTTCATTTTCTTTATAGCCATCAGGTATTTCCGATTTTCTTAATATTTCTGTTAAAAATTCCAAAGGAATAATTTCAGATCCGTTTATTTGAATTTTTTCTTTTGATGCAAGCCCCAATGTTATAAAATTATAAATTGTAGAAAAAGAATGTGTTGGAAATCCGGCATAAAACTTAATATTTTTCAAACCTTTATTTTTATAATAAAAATGGAAAGTATAAGGTTCTGGATGCCTGACTAGAAAACATTTGTTTCTGCCCACTTCCTGATATCGCTTGCCTTTAATTGTTTCTAATGGAATCTTTTTAAGCCATCTATTATTTTTCATTAAAGTTGCCGGCATGGTAAATTCTTCAACTATGCTTGGAATAGAAAAAGGCACTACGAATTCTTTTATATTTGAATTCCAGGCAAAACCAGCTTCTACGGTGTGCACAGAATCCAAAAGACCTACTGCATAATCTAACATTACATTATTTATGCCGGGGGTAGAGCCACAACCAGTAATGGCAATAAGTTTTTGTTTCCTGAAAGCAGAATCCATTGCTAATTGATCTTTTGTCATCGGTATATCAGATCCCAAATCAATGACATGGACTTTATTTTTCAGACAAGCCTTATAAACATTCAAATTCCAATCTGCTTCAGCGCAGTTAACCACTAAATAAGGATTTATTCTTTTTATTAAAGAAGCTGTTTCTTTGATATCTCTTAGATCTACTGTCTCATTATCAAGATTAGAAAATTTTTCTTTTAAATCATCTATATGTTCTTTATAGATATCTGAAATAAAAATTTTATATCCTTTTTCAAGCAAATCTTTGATAACTATTTTACCCTGCATTCCGCCGGCGCCAAAAATTAAAAAATCATATTTTCTTTTTTTTATTTTTGTCATTTTTTATTTTTATTATAATTAGTAAGGGAGGAAGGAATGAAAATATGAATGAAAGAAAAAATTAGAATTTATTATTATTTTTTACTGAATGAATATTTTTTCATTCCGACCGAGCGATATAATTATATGAATAGTTTAAACTATTCATATTTTAAAATCATTATATTATTTTAAAATAAAAAAACATGCCTTGCAATAGAATAGGCATGTTTTTTTATTTTTCAACCACTAGTGGCTAAAATTATTTTCTTTCTAACTTCATCAAAATCACTGCCAAATAAATAGCTGACAATCCTACTAATATATAAACAATTGTAACTAATAATGGAATTGATCCAAAAATTATAGTTACCAAATTGTATCCCAACGCGACCAACAGCCAGTTTAATCCGCCGACAATTACTAAAATAAGAGCGATAATATCTACAATATTTAACTTCATTTTTTATTTTATAAAATTAATATGTTAATAAAATCGACCTTTAATCTGATGGATTAATTATAACACAAAAAAGAAGTCAAGTCTTCACCCTTAAAATATATTTTAAGGGTGAAGACTCAATAGCTTATATTTAATTCATCCCCTATCTTTAATCCAATTTTTTCTGACATGCCGGCATTAATCTCTAAAACATATTTTGCTTTTGCCTGTGGGACAACTGACGGACAAATCAAACTCTTGCAGGGCTGTATATCTTGGCTGATAAAAATAATTATATTATTGCTGTCAATCCAAATTATATCTAAAGGAATCGATGTATTTTTCATCCAAAAAGGATAAATATCTTCTTTATCAAAAATAAAAAGCATGCCTTTGTTTTTATCCAATTCTTTTCTGTACATCAATCCTTGGTCTCTTTCTGCTCCTGTTATTGCCAACTCAACCTGAAAACAATTTTCCTTGATACAAACAGAACCTAATGAATTCTGTTGCAGACTTGGTGATAATATAATTGGAGCAGAATTAAAAAATAAATAAAATAAAATAA
>CAIXXY010000004.1 GCA_903923535.1 Candidatus Staskawiczbacteria bacterium
ATAAAATAAAATTTCTATATCAAAAATCCTCCTGAAAAGGGGGATTTTAATTTATTCCCACACCAAAGTTTTAAAAGATTTTGGTGTGGAGGTAAATGACTGTTCATTTACAATTATAGCGGACAAATAACTTCGCAGAAAGGAGTTTACTATGGCTGAAGTAATGGACCAAGATTTCAAAGATTGGATTGTTAATAAGCTTTCGGAGAGCCCTGAAATAATACAATCATACTTAAGGGTTGATCCAAGAGAAGCGCAAAAGGCAATCCATGCTGTCTTGCGGGATTGGGCTGAACAATATTGCAAAGAGAATGACGGAGTTCATATCTCAGTCAATTTAGGTTCGGCACCTGGAGAAGTTTTTCAGGCTATAAGAAATCGTTTCACTGATGATTTGGCTGTAACTGTCCAATAGGCTTCCTTTATGAGGAAAAAGGAGGTGGCCCCGTAAGCTTACGGGGCTATTTTATTATGGAAAAGTCTATTGCCTGCCTGCGCAGGCAGGTGTGACAAAATTAGTGTATAACTTTATTGTGCGACAGAATATAAACCATGGGGTGTGGATAACCAGTGGAAAAATAAGCTTATTTACGAACAAAATAAGAGTTTGGGTATAAGTGTTGACTAGGTATCATAAAGTGGGCTATAAATAAAGAGAAGTGGATAGGTGTGGATAAATGTGGGAGAACTACTAAAACAAGTGCATAACTCGTAGCTCGCCTTAGCGAGCGAAGATCCCGACGATAGGAGGGATAAATATATTATGTTAATTGGACAATACGAACATACAATCGATAATAAGAAGCGATTAGCTCTGCCAGCGAAATTTAGAGGCGAGCTTGGAGATAAAATAATAATCACAAGGGGAATTGAGGGATGTCTTGCCGTATATACAGAAGCAGAATGGAAAATAATGTCGGATAAATTAGGGAGTTTGACAATAAGCCAGGCAGAAGCAAGATCTTTTACTAGAATGATTTTAGCAGGAGCTATGGAAGTCTCATTAGATAAATTAGGCAGAATACTTGTGCCAGATTATTTGAAAGATTATGCCGGCTTGAAAAAAAATGTTGTTATCTGCGGATTATCTAACAGATTGGAAATATGGGATTCTGAAAAATGGGAAATTTATAAAAAGGAAGCAGAAAAAGGAGTTGATGAAATTGTTTCAAAACTTGGCGGATTAGGAATATAGAATTTAGAAGCTGGAATTTAGAATAGAATAAAGAATTCAGAATTCTATATTCAATATTCTATTCAAAATACAGAATACAAAATTCACAATTCAAATTTAAATGATTCACACAGCAGTTCTTAAAAAAGAAGTTTTAGAATATCTGGATCCAAAGCAAAATGAAAATTTTGTTGATTGCACAGTAGGCGAGGGAGGTCATTCAGAAGATATACTAAAAAAAAATGGGCCAGAAGGCAAAGTCTTAGGAATTGATTTAGATCCTCATCAAATTGGAGCTGCCCAATGGCTGCACGTGCAATTTAAAGACAGGATAATTTTAGTCAATGATTCTTATGCAAATTTAACAGAAATTATTGAAAGAAAAGAATTCGGGCCGGTTAATGGAATTTTATTGGATTTGGGAATGTCTTCAGCGCAATTGGAAGCCGCTCAAAAAGGATTTTCTTTCCAGATAGATCAGGGATTGGATATGCGGTATAACGACGAGGGTGGCTATACTTTGACGGCAGAAAAAATCGTTAATGAATATCCTGAAGAAAAAATTGCAGAAATTTTAGAAGAATATGGCGAAGAAAAATTTGCTAAAAAAATCGCAAAAAATATCGTAGAACAGAGAAAGCAGGGAAGAATCAAAACTACATTCCAATTGATCGAAATCATAAAAGACGCAACGCCATCAGCATATTGGAGAGGGAAAATCCATTATGCGACCAGAACTTTTCAGGCAATAAGAATTGCGGTCAATGATGAATTAGAAAACGTAAAAAGAGTCTTGCCTCAGGCAATTTCAATTTTAGCTTCAGAAGGGAGATTGGCAGTAATATCTTTCCATTCTTTGGAAGACAGGATTGTTAAAAATTTTTTTGCGAGTGAATCAAAAACGACCCACGGGGTGCCCCGAATAAAAATATTAACTAAAAAACCAATAACAGCAAGCAGAGACGAACTTTCGAAAAATCCCCGTTCAAGATCTGCAAAGCTTAGGGTTGCGGTAAAAATATAGAAACGGAATAAGGCATTCCCTCGCCTGCGGGCTCGGGATGAATTTAATTCGCTTCGCTCATAAAATTCATATGACAACATCAACATTAGCATTAAATTATTCAAGAGTGCAAAAAAGGGTACAGACGAAGGTAAATTCCGTAGAACTTCCTTCAATAAATTGGAAAGCAGTCTGTTTTGCAGGATTTTTTATGAGTTTGGCTTTATTGATTTTTTATGTCTGGCAGATAAATGATTTAACCAGAGGGTCTTATCTGATAAATACCTATGAAAAACAAGCTAACAAGCTTTCAGAAGAAAATAAAAATTTAGAGGTTTCTTTCGCAGAAAATAGTTTTTTAGGGCAGTCGCTTCCAAAGATACAAGAATTAAATTTTCAAAAAACCAGTTCGGTAAAGTATATACAAATTCCAGATACATCAGTCGCCATAGCTAAAACAAAATAATATGAAATGAGTAAGTTTTATAATTGGCGTATAAACATAATTTTAATTTTAATTTTTATTTTTGGGGCAGCTATTTTTAGCCGCCTATTTTTTCTGCAAATTTTAGAACGCAAGCTTTATACAGCTCAAGCTCTTGGCCAGCAGACGGCTTTTAATAATATTATAGGTTCAAGGGGCCAGATTTTTTGCGAGAATAGCCAGAAAACTAAGGGCGTTTTGGAATCAGGAGAAATAAAAAGTTTGGCTATTAACAAAGACAGCTGGATAATATCTGTAAATCCGAAAGATATTTCAGATATGCAAGTTTTTGCAGAAGTTCTAAGCAAAAATATTGATCAAACGCAGGACGAAATAATTTCAGAATTAGAAAGCGCAGATTCTTATGTCGTCATAGAAAAAAATTTATCATCTGCGGAGTTAGATAAAATTAAAGCACTGAAGCTCAAAGGTTTGTCTTGGCAGAATAATCCTGATAGATTTTATCCGCAGGGAGAAATTGCATCCCAGACAATAGGATTTTTGGGAGGAGAGGGTTCTGGCCAGTATGGCGTTGAAGGTTATTACGATGATATTTTAAAAGGCAAATCTGGAATTCAGGGACAAAAATCAGGGATAGATTCTCTTTTATCAAATAATGATCAGGTATCGCTTGATGGTTCGGATATTTATTTGACAATAGATTATAATATACAATTTCAGGCAGAACAGTTGTTAAAACAAGAGCAACAAAAAGACGGCATAGATGCCGGTCAGATAATAGTTATAAAACCTGATTCTGGAAAAATTTTGGCTCTGGCAAATTTTCCTAATTTTAATCTCAATCAATATTCAAAAGAAAAAGATTTAATCATTTTTCAAAACTCCGCTGTGCAAAAACTTTTTGAGCCAGGCTCTATAATGAAACCATTTACAATGGCAGCGGCATTAAACGAAGGGAAAATAACTCCGGACACAACTTATGTGGACACAGGTGCAGTGCAATTCGGCTCAAAATCAATACATAACTTTGCCAATGAAGTTTATGGCAAACAGACAATAACCCAGGTTTTGGAAAGTTCAATAAATACAGGAGCTGTATATGCTGAGCAGCAAATTTCTCATCAAACATTTTTTAATTATCTTGATAAATTCGGTTTCAATAAAAAGACTGGGGTTGATTTGCAGGGGGAAGTTTATTCGCATAATGATTTATTAAAGAACGGGCATGATATTGAATATGCAACGGCTTCTTTTGGCCAGGGAATTGAATTAACTCCTCTTCAGATTGTCAGAGGTTACTGTGCTATTGCCAATGGAGGAAAATTAGTGAAGCCCTATATAGTTGAAAAAATTGTAAATGGAAAAGACGAGGTTGATACAAAACCAGATATTTCTTCTGAGCAGATTGTTTCTCAGCAGACGCTTTCGCAATTAAATTCAATGCTGATCAACGTTGTTGATAAAGGTTTTAATGGAGTGGCAAAAATTCCAGGTTATTATTTCGCTGGCAAGACAGGCACAGCCCAGATTCCTCTTTTAAACGGCAGGGGATACGAACCAGACAATAAAACAATTCAGAGCTTTATTGGCTACGGGCCGGCTTTTAATCCGCAATTTTTGATATTAGTAAAATTAGACAATCCAAAAGTTTCAAAATCAGCGTTATCGGCAGTCCCTGTCTATAAGCAATTGGCGCAATATATAATCAACTATTGGCAAATTCCGCCCGATTACGACGTTAATTCAAAGATAGACAAAAAATAATTTTTATGTTAAATTATTATCAGATATAAATAAAAAGCTCCCATCGTCTAGCCTGGTCTAGGACATTTGCTTCTCAAGCAAGTAACATCGGTTCAAATCCGATTGGGAGCACAAAAAAGAATAATATTCTTCACGAAGAATATTATTCTTTTTTGTTGCTACGGATTTGAACCGAAAGGAGGGGTCGGGAGGAAGAATTCCTCCCGTGTAGGAAATTATTCAAAACCGAGGGTTTTGAAGGAGCGAAGCGACAGGTTCTATATCCGATTGGGAGCACATAAAAAAACGAGCATGTTATTAACATAGCTCGTTTTTTGTTTTTGTGATAAAATTAAGAAATGCTAAAAGATTTGTTTAAAAATTATATTTATCCGATTGCTGTTTTTTCCGGAGGAATGATTGGAGTCGGTTTTTTATCTCTGCCTTATATTACTTTACAGTCGGGCATCTGGCTGATGCTTTTTTATTTTTTAATTATTACAGCTTTAATTGTTGTAATTAATTTAATTTTCTGCGATATAAGCTTGAAAACGCCTGATTTCAAAAGATTTCCAGGATTTGTGGGCCATTACTTGGGAAAATGGCCAGAATTTTTTACAATGATTTTAATGATTTTAGGGACTTTCGGAGTGCTTCTTATTTACTTATTAATCGGCGGCCAATTTCTAACATCAGTTTTCCAGCCCTTATTTTCTGGAAGCGAGCTGACTTATGTGCTTATTTATTTTTTAATAGTAAGCGTAATCATATATTTTGACATAAAGGTGATTGCCAGAGTGGAATTTTGGATTATTATCTTGCTTTTTTTATCTTTGTTTATCGTGTTTATAGAAGGTTTTTCACATATAAAATTAAGCAATATTTTTATTTCAAATTTCAAATTTCAAATTTCAAATTTATTTTTGCCGTACGGCCCTCTGCTTTTTGCGCTTTGGGGAATCGGGTTGATACCAGAAATAGAAGAGATGCTTATAAAAGATAAAAATAAAAAGCATCTCAAAAAAATAATTGCAATATCTACTATATTAATTTCAGTTTTCTATTTATTGTTTGTTTTATTGATATTGGGAATTACAGGAAACAAGACAGATGAAACTGCTTTGACGGGACTCCAAAATTTTTTGGGGGACGGCGTAGTAATGATTTCTCTTTTTATAGGAGCATTGGCAACATTAACTGCATTTATTACGCAGGGAATTGTTTTTAAAAAAGTTTTAATGTATGACTTGAGAATCAAACATTGGCAGGCATTTGTTATGACTTGTTTTACTCCTTTAATACTCTTTTTGCTCGGTTTAAAATCATTCATCCCTTTGATATCTTTTATTGGAGGAGTTTTTTTAGGAATTGATGGCATCTTGATTTTATTAATTTATAAAAAAATAGGAGGCAGAAATATAATAATTTATCCTTTGTCATTGGTATTTTTATTAGGAGTAATTTATGAAATAATATACTTTGTGATTAAATAGTTCTAATTGTTAGAATTGTTCTAATTGTTCGAATTGATTAAAAACATCTCGAACAAGCGAGCCTAAAGGCGAGCGATAGAACATTTCGAACATATATAACATCAGATGTTTGTACAGATATCTATTTTTATTATTTCATGCTTTATTCTGTCATGGCTTAGCTCAAAACTCATAAAAACGCTTGCAGAAGTTGCTAAATATTTGCGATGGAGGGAATTTATAATCGCTTTTTTTGCTATGGGTTTTGCAGCTTCCTTGCCTAATTTATTTGTTGATTTAAATGCCGCATTGCATGGGCTTCAGGAGATTTCCTTTGGAGATATCATGGGTGGGAATTTAATTGACTTGTCTCTTGCTATGGGAGTAGCGGTTTTGTTCAGTAGAAAATTTATTTCTACTGAAAGCAAAACGGTGCAAACTAGCGCTATTTTTACAACAATTATTGCTTTTTTGCCATGGATTTTAATATTAAGAACCGGAGGTTTAGACAGAATAGACGGCATAATTTTAATTTTGTCCTTTTTTGCATATGCTTTTTGGCTTTTTTCAAAAGATGAAAGATTCAAAAAAGTTTACAGAGGCAAGGAAAGTAAAAATATTATCGATAAATATATTTTTGTCTGGAATGTAATCAAAATAATTTTAATATTGGCCGTGCTTTTGATTGCTTCTTATGTTGTAATCGATATGGCCCAATATTTTGCCAAAAATCTTGGAATTTCTCTGGCTTTAGTCGGCGTTTTGATTATTGCTTTGGGAAATTGTTTCCCTGAAATATATTTTGGAATTATTTCTGCCAGAAAAGAAAAGAACTGGATGGTTTTGGGAGATATGATGGCGTCTGTGATAGTTCCTGCGACTCTTGTTTTAGGAATAGTTGCCCTTGTAGCACCATTTCAAATTAAAGATTTTTCTCCTTTTTTAATAGCTAGAATCTTCATGTTAATAGCCTGTTTATTCTATCTTCTGGTTATTATTTCAGGAAAAAAGATAACCAAAAAAGAAGGGTTACTGCTGCTTTTTATATATATTGCATTTTTATTAACAGAAATTTTTTTACCCCGTTAAATAATCTAAATGATTTTTTCCCAATATACTGCAAAAAGCGTTGAAGACGCGATAAAAGAGTTAGGAGCGTCAAAAGAAGGACTCACAAAAAAAGAGGTGCTTTTAGCTCAGAAGAAATACGGATTGAACGAAATAAAAGTCAAAAATGTTAATGCTTTAAATATTTTAATAAGGCAGTTCAAATCTCCGTTTGCCTATCTGCTTTTTATTGCAGCTTTAATAGCTGTTTTGATCGGAGAAAAAGTTGACAGCATCACTATTTTGGCTTTTATTTTAATAAATATAATTGTTGGATTCCTCCAGGAATACAGGGCTGAAAGAGCGGTTTTTCTCCTGCAAAAATTTATTCCGCGAATGGTTAAAGTTCTTCGACGGCCCGATGGTTATTTCAAAGAGGAGATTATTGATAAAAAGTTTCTGGTGCCAGGAGATATTGTTTTACTGGAAGCGGGCGATATTGCAGATGCAGATTTAAGGGTTATTAATACGCAGAATTTTTTAGTGGATGAATCAGCTCTTACAGGAGAATCTTCTCCTGTCTCAAAAATTACAGATGCTTTATCGCATGAGGAGGAAGAAATTTTTAAAGCCAAAAATATCATTTTTTCAGGCTCTTCTATAATATCTGGCAAAGCCCATGGGCTTGTAATAGCTACGGGAAAAGACACGGTTTTTGGTAATATTATAGAAACAGTTTCTGAAATAAAAAGAGAAAGCACTTATGAAAAAAATATTTTATATTTCTGCAGATTAATTTTAAGGATTGTTGTTGTAACGATAACTTTAATTTTTATTGCCAATATTCTGCTGAAAGGCGTAAGCGATATTTTAGAGCTTCTTTTATTTTCAGTTGCCTTGATAGTAAGCATTTTGCCGGAAGCCCTGCCGGTTGTGATAACATTTGCTTTATCTGAAGGAAGCTTGAAAATGGCAAAACAGAATGTAGTTGTAAAAAGATTGTCTGCTATTGAAGATTTAGGAAATATAGAAGTTCTATGCACTGATAAAACAGGGACTTTGACTCAAAACAAGCTGTCCTTGGAAAAGACCGTTTCTTCTGACAAGAAAAAATGTTTTTTGTATGGAATCTTAAGTTCTGGAGCAGACAAAATAAATGATAAAATATTAAATCCGTTCGATGCAGCCTTATTTAAAAGGGCCTCAGAAGATATTCTAAGAGAATCAAAGAAGTTCAAGATAGTTTTTGAATTGCCTTTTGATTCTTACAGAATGAGATCTGCTTTTTTGGCGGAAAGGCAACCCGCCTCCGCCAAAGGCTTCGGCGCGGCAAGGGAAAAATTTTTAATTGTTAAGGGGGCTCCTGAATCGATTATAAAAAATTGTTCAAAATTCAGCGGAAATTTTGATAAAAAAGAGATTAAAGAAGATATAGGAAAAGAAGGCGAGGACGGAAAGAGAGTTTTAGCCATAGCCTTCAAGAAGGTGGAAAAAGATAAGAATGATCTGAAAGTCCAAGACGAAAAAGGGCTTACTTTTTTAGGATATTTCGTTTTTGATGATCCGATAAAATCTACGGCCAAAGAAGCTATAGAACTGTCAAAAAAATTAGGGGTTAAAATTAAAATTATTACCGGCGATTCAAAAGAAGTTGCAGGATATGTGGCAAGGCTGACTGGATTGATTTCAGGGTCTGAAAATTTAATTTCCGGGCATGAATTAGGGGATTTATCTCAGGAAGATTTTGATGATGCATGCGAGCAAAAATCTGTTTTTGCCAGAATTTCTCCTGATGTAAAGCATAAAATAATAAAATCATTGCAGAAAAAATATGAGGTCGGATTTATGGGCGATGGATTCAACGATGCGCCGGCTCTAAAAACATCCGATGTGGGAATTGCTGTTGTTGAGGCTTCGGATGTTGCCAGGGAAGCATCGGATGTTATTCTTCTGCAGAAAGATTTGAGAGTTATTGTGAACGGGATTAAAAACGGCAGAATGATTTTTTCAAATATCAATAAATATATAAAATGCGCTCTAGCCAGCAACTTCGGCAATTTTTATTCAATTGCTGTAATTTCCTTGTTTATTAATTTTCTGCCGATATTGCCCGTGCAGATTTTATTGGGCAATATCTTGTCTGATTTTCCGCTGATAGCAATTTCCACGGATTCTGTAGACATAGACGAGTTAAGAAAGCCAAAAATGTACCAACTGCATAATATTTTACCTCTGATTATTTCTTTGGCTTTAGTCAGCACGGTTTTTGATTTTCTTTTCTTTTCTGTCGTTTTTAAACAATCGCCGGCTAACATCCAAACATTATGGTTTATAGAAAGCATTCTAACTGAAATTTTTCTTATATTCGTTATCAGGACGAGAGGATTGTTTTATAAAGCTAAAAAACCCAGTTTTTTGCTTATGTTCCTTACGATAATAGATGGAATAATAATCATTGCCTTGCCGTTTTTAAAAATCGGGCAAAACTGGTTCCATTTTGCGGTTCCTCCGATTGGCCCTCTTTTGATTGTATTTTTAATTGTCATAGGTTATTTTGCAACCAGCGAACTGGTAAAATTAATTTATTTTAAATATTGGAAGCCAAACGATTCTGTGGTAAGCTAAAATAAGGTAATTATGAATGTCCAAACTATAGAAAAAATTAATTTATTTAGTACTAAAAATAAGATAAAATCCGATGTGATACTTGGAGATTGTCTCGATGTACTTAAAAGAATAGAAGACAATAGTATAGATCTTATTGTCACATCTCCACCATATGCAAATCAAAGAAAAGATACTTATGGCGGCATACACCCGGATAAATATGTTGAATGGTTTTCGCCAATTACCGATGAATTACTCAGAAAACTCAAACCAACTGGAACGTTTATATTAAATATAAAAGAAAAAACAGTTGATGGAGAAAGACATACATATGTTATGGAGTTAATAATGAACATGAGAAGACAGGGTTGGATTTGGACAGAAGAATTTATTTGGAGTAAAAAAAATTGTTTTCCTGGCAAGTGGCCAAATCGTTTTCGTGATTCATGGGAACGATTATTGCAATTTAATAAGCAAAAGAAGTTTAATATGTATCAGGAAGCGGTGATGGTGCCAATGGGAGACTGGGCGAAAACTCGCTTAAAAAATTTAAGCGACACGGATATGAAAAGAGATAATTCTAGGGTTGGTAGCGGATTTGGAAAAAATGTATCAAAATGGGTTGGCAGAGAAATGGCTTACCCGACAAATGTTTTAGCAATGGCGACCGAAACTTCTAATAAACAACATAGTGCGGTATTCCCGAAGGAATTGCCAGTTTGGTTTATAAAACTTTTTACAAAAGAAGGAGATGTTGTTTTAGATCCATTTTTGGGTTCTGGCACTACATCTATTGCCGCTATTTCTCTTGATCGCAATTCAATCGGCATAGAAATAAAAGAGGATTATTATAACCTTGCAATCAAAAATATAAATCAAGAGATAAATAAAACAATATGAAAAAATTAAATTATGACAAGCTGAATAAATTTATAGCTTCTGATGTTATACAACCATTTTACAAAATCAGATTAGAAAGATTAGAGTTTGCGAAACTATCCAATATATCAAAAAGAAAGAATCCATATCTTTTTAAAGCAAAAAATATTGAGACCGCAGGAGATTTTGCGAAAGGAGTTCTCGACGCATTTTTATCATCACAAGAAGAAACTATTTTTGGAGCTTTGATGGAAAATTTAGCTATTCATGTTTGCTATCAAGTTTTTAATGGCATTAAGGCACAACAGGGTAAATATCCAAGCGTTGATTTGATTTTTGAAAGAGATGGCAAAACCTATATTGTTGGTATTAAATCAGGTCCGAACTGGGGTAATAGTGACCAGATTAATATTATGAGAAGGAATTTCAAAAAAGCAAAAACAATAATTAGGTTTGAATTGAAGAAGAAAAATTTAGTCGCAGTTAATGGCTGTATTTATGGTAAAGATAATGTGCCCCATAAAGTGAACAAAGACCCCGAGCTTAGCTATTATAAAATTTGTGGTCAATCTTTTTGGGAGTTAGTATCTGGCGATGACCAACTTTACAAAAAATTAATTCAACCACTCGACAAGGAAGCAAAGAAAAGAGATGAGATTTTTAAAAAATTATATGTGGAAAAAATAAATGAAATGACAAAAGATATTGTTAATCTTTTTTATACAAAGAATAATTTAGATTGGGATAAAATTATAGAATATGTTTCAAAAAAGTAATTATGGATTTAACAACGATACTTTTAATAATAATTTTTGCGGTAATAGCTACGATAATTATATTAACGATAGTCGCATTTTTTTTAAAAAAACCACTGTCAAGTTATTTTCAATCTTTTTTTCAGAAAATTACAAAAGAAATTTTTGAAGATCAAAGAAAAATACTGATTGAACAATATAAATCAAAAGAGGAATTAATTGACGAAAGAATGAAAAGAGGAGAGCAATTTATAGAGTCGAAAAAAGATGTGATAAAAGATTTGGTTGATAAAATAAGTAAAGAACTTGACGAAACTAAAAAAAATTTAACGTCTACCGAAAAAGAGAGAATAGCACAATTTAATTCTCTTAAGGCCGTAATGGATGAATATAAAATTATCACAGGAGGATTAAAAGAATCTACGGATAATTTAAAAAATTTATTGTCGAACAATCAAATGAGAGGTAAATATGGAGAAGAAGTGGCAGAAAACCTTTTAAAATCGGTAGGATTTGTGAAAGGACAGAATTATATAGTTAATACAAGTCAAGATACTACAAATACCCGTCCAGATTTTACGATGCTCCTCCCCGATAAAACTAAGATTAACGTTGATGCAAAATTTCCCCTACAATCTTTGATAAAATATCAAGAGGCAGAAGACAAACAGGAAAAAGAACGATATATAAAGGAATTTGCAAAAGATGTAAAAGAGAAAATTAAGCAAGTTACTACAAGAGATTACATAAACCCAGAAGAAAACACGGTTGATTTTGTAATTCTTTTTATACCGAATGAAATGATATTTAGTTTTGTCTATGAAAAATTAAATGATGTTTGGAATGATGCGATGAAAAAAAAGGTTATTATGGCAGGACCGTTTAGTTTCACGGCTATTTTAAGGATGATATTTCAATCATATAAAAATTTTAAGTATCAAGAAAATCTTTATGATATTATTAAATTAATTAAGATTTTTGAGCAGGAATATGAAAAATTTAATGATGAATTAAATACATTGGGAACTAGAATTAAGTCAGTTTCTACTCAATATGATACAGTCTCAATAACGAGAACCAAAAAATTGTCTGGTGTGGTCGAAAAAATTAGAGGAGAGAATTTACCTGATATCCAAGAAGCAAAAGTGTTGGAAGTTCCTATAGATATTGACGAATAGCGACTTTTCTGATAAACTTTAAACATTAAATAAAAAACAATGCTTGCAATTATTAAAACTGGCGGTAAACAATACATAGTATCGCCCGGAGACAAATTAAAAGTGGAAAAATTGGACAAAAAAGAAGGAGAAGAATTTTCTTTTTCAGATGTTTTGTTGGTTGAAACAAGTAAAAAAGTTGAGATAGGAAAACCATTTGTAGAAGGAGTAAAAGTTTCGGCAAAAGTTTTAAGCCACGGCAAAAGGGAAAAAATAATTATTTTAAAATATAAGCCAAAAACAAGAGAGAGCAAGAAAACCGGTCACAGACAGCCATATACAGAAATAGAAATTTTATCTATAAAATAATAAAAATTTAAACAAAAAATCCGCGAAAGCGGATTTTTTGTTGCATTGGAAACATTAAACAATTTATTTTAAATGTTAGCCAATAAATATTATAAATTTGCATATTTTATGGAAAGGCACGAAAAGCATGGTGAAGACTTGACAAACATAATTAAAGTATGCTAAGGTATGCCATTGAGCAAAATTCAATTTTACTCAACAGTTCTTTGAAATATCGCGCGAAAGCGCGTTACTATATAAAGTATCCCGAGGCAAAGATGCTTCGGGTGGGAATTGTGATTTTGTGAAACAACCAAGGAGGTGAAAGTTATGAAGAGACTAGTTCTGTGTGTGGCGCTGCTGGCATTGGCGGGATGTACTCCCGACAGGCTGGTAGTGAAAGGGGAGTTGCTGTCGAAAGACGGCGCTGTCCTTGCGGCATTCGAGATTACGGACGCCGTAAGCTCGGTCAACACGACCGGCGCTACGGCTGTGGCTTTGTATCTGTCCGCAGTGGATGGGAATAACAAAGTCCAGGCGCTAAAGACCTGGCGTGTAACAACCCAGGCAGGCGAAGTCCCTGAATTGCCGCTGAGTGGCCAGTCGGATCAGGCAGAGGAAGTGAAAGTTAGCTTCTCCTTGCTGGATTCGGGTGGAAATCCCCAAAACATCGGCATCGAGTGTGGAGCCGCGTGGCCGGATTGGCCGCAATGGCAGGCCTCAAGAGTTTTCACGCTCGCTTCGGTCGAAGCAGGAATGGTTACTCTGACCCTTGCAGTGCAGGGGCAGGGAACTGTTCATCCTTCGCCGGGAGCCCGGCGCTATTTGCCGGGCATGATGGTGCCTGTGGAAGCTGTGCCTTATGCTGGCTGGGAATTTTCTGGCTGGCAGGGAGACGGTGTCGCTGATGCGGCATCTGCTTCTACGGACATCGCCATCGGTACCGCCGATATGACCGTTACGGCTGTGTTCACCCAGCGAGACTGGGGGACAACAGCAGCGCTGTACTTAAAGCGCAACGACGCTGGCGTCATCGCTGACTTTGATTTCGGCAATCGGCCTCTGTGGCAAACCTGGGAAGGAATGCCGCAGGAAGCTGCGATTGCCGACATCTATGGCTTTGGTCTTCAAGTTCTGCCCATGGACTTGTCCATGAACTTCGTTGAGATATACGAAGTCAACGGCGAAGGAGAAGGCGAAGGCCAGGAAAAAGCCAACGGCGAAGGTGAAGGAGAAGGCGAGGGCGAAACAGTCAGAGACTGGTATCCCCTGGACTTTCTCAACCCTGTGCTGACGGACGTGCAGTTCGTCGGCGAAGGCACTAACGCGGAAACTGGCGCTGATGCGACTTTTGACTTTAGTCAGCCGTTCTGGCTGGCTGGGCCGGCGGTCCTTACGAATCTGGCAGCCGCGGTTGGGATTTACCTGCCGGTGCCGAATCAGGTAGACGTTTACGACGGAGACACGAAGGTGGTTCCGTGGGCAAACGGCTACTATCTGATCGGTGCCAATGGTCTGCGGATTGCAGACCAAAGCGGGGCGATGATCGCGTGGCCGAATACCCATGTGTCCATGTATGTCGTCGTTGAAGGAGGGTTACCGCCCATTACGTATCAGTGGTGCAAAGGAGGTACTCTTCCGGCGAATTATATCAGCGGTGCAACAAACTCGGTCTTCGAGATGCCGTCGGTTCAGGGACCGGATTCCGGTTCCTATTACTGCGACTTCGCAGATATGACCGGTGAGCAGAAGGCGATTGGGTTTGCAACCAAGGGAGGGCCATAGAAAGGAAAGGAAGGAGAAGAAAGTAAGTAGGTTGTTCGGAATGGTTCGGTCGGAGGAATGGTTCTTTCGGCCGTGGAATGAAAACGAGTGAACAAGGACGGGCCTTACAGCCCAACGGGCCTTACAGCCCAAAAGGAGTTACGACTATGAAAAAGGAAACGTTCGTAAAGATGATGGTTGTGTTGTGCAGCTTCGTACTGGGTGTGACCGCGGCGTTCGCGGTGCAGATGCCCACGAATGTCATCGAACTGACCGTGGTTACGTCGCCCCCGGTGATTCTCACGAGTCCCGTGTCGGCGAACTACTACGAGTCGGAAGACCCGCAGAACCCGCTCGTGATCACCCTTGCCTGCACGTATAGCGGGCAGGGCGTCACCATCTGGTGGACCGATGATGTCGCGATGACGAATGTCGTCGCGGATGGGACCACCGTCGACGGGACAGTAATCACTGGCGCGGCAACGGGCACATTGGTGCTTACGGGCGCCCATGCGTCCGACACCGGCAGCTATGTCTGCCACGTGTCAAATCCGCTCGACCAGGTTGCCAGCAATCCGGCGGTAATCACTGTAAGCCAGTGCCCGCTGCGGATTTTCACGTCCGTACCGGCGGCGAATCCCGTATGTGTGACGCCTCCATGCGCGCTCGGCTTGCTGAGCGTGGCTGAGGACGACATTACTGTGTATACTACGACGATTTCGCCGGCGGCCGGCAGCCCGTTCGCCCTCGCTTTGGCGGATGTCATCCTGGCCAACAGCAACTGGGAGGTGTCTACGGATGGCGGCGCGACGTGGGGCCCGCTTCCGATTGTCGGCCCCCACATCGTCTTGACGCAACCCCTCGAGTTGGTCGGCAGCAACCTAGTCACGTTGCTGACAATCATCGACCTGTCGCCGACGGACGATGGCCAATACCGGTACAACCCGGATATCAACGCCCCGGCCGTCGGGACCAAGTAGTAAACGTATGCGCGCAGGTAGCGTGACTTGAAGCTCGTTGGAGCCGAAAAGTCCGCTGCAAAGGAATGGTGAGGAGTTTCTCTGATGAGAGAAATTCCTCACCTCATTTATTTTTTAATAAAGCAGAGTTTTGGCAAAAGTTGCAGAAAAAAAATTGCGATTTTTGCCAGCACTTTGATAGAAATAAAAAAATACGGCAGCTGCGTAAAGCAGCAAGCAGTTAATATATGGAATGGTTGGATTACAACGAAGCGGTCGAAAGCCGCGATGGAGGAAGATAGTTATGATGAATCGAGTGAGTGTTAGTTTTTGCTTGTTGGCCGCTTCGCTTATGGCATTCGGGGCACAGATGCCCACAAATGTCATTGAGCTGACGGTCACACCCCCGCCGCCGGTCGTTACGTTACAGCCCGTGTCGCAGCCCAAAACTGTGCACGAATCTGTCACGTTCACGACGGATGCGACGGGCGACTTGCCGTTGTCATGGCAGTGGCAGTACAACGGCGCCGATATTGTCGGCGCCACGCTCTCCAGTTATACAATCAGCTCAGTGGAGCTGGGAAATGCTGGAGGGTATCGGTGCAAGGTGACATCGTCGAAAGGCGCGTTCGTGTTCACGGACGTTGCCACCTTGACGGTGTATCATCTTCTGCGTGTCATTACGCAGCCCGTGGATCATCCCAATGTCCATGTTGACGAGACAGCAGTTTTCCTTGTCGAAGGCGATGGGGAAGGCGCAATCTCGTACCAGTGGGCAAAGGGAGGAACTTTGCCGGCAAACTACATTGCGGGCGCTACCCAACAGGCATATGCCATAACGAATGCCCAAACAACGGACAATGGTAATTATGCCTGCTTGCTCACCGACAGCCGTCCGGCTGACGGTGGCGGACCGCAAGTGGTGGCGAGCAACGCAGCGGTGTTGAACGTCGTCACGACGGTCGTCAATCCCGAATTAGTGTATGCGCATCCGGCTGGAGGCCACACTATGACGGGAATGTTCGATGCCCATAGCCGTACGTTGCCGGAGATGCTTGAGTCGCCGGGCGCATTGCCTTCGGGCAAAACCTTGGATGACGTCACCAGCTTGGAGATCGTCTTCAAAGTAGGCACGGACGAACACATTGTCCGGTATCCCATTGCGATCCCTGCTAACGGGAACTCCAGCTCCATCACGGTAAACGGCGCTAATGCAGTTGACTGGGATGGGGATAATCACCCCTTCGAACTGGCTGGTTTTACTGGCAAGGTCCGCATGTCGTTTATGATTAGCACCGCGTCATACGGCGCGAAGAATGACGTTGTGGGCCAGTTCCTGATCCAGAACGGGGCTCCGAAGACCGAGCTTCCGATCAACGGAACTTGGCGCGATATTTCGACGCCGTAGGAAGGAGGGCTGACCCGGCCACAAGAGGGTTTACAATGTCTGGCGCGTGCAACACATGCGTGCGCCAGACATCAATTTTTAATTAAAAATTTAACAAGTCTTTGCCTTTTTAAGAAAAGCATTGGCAAGAAGATAAAGACTTGACAAATTTTGATAAATAGAATAAGGTAATTTATCTTTATTATATTCAAGTTATTTAATAAAAATTAAATTAAATCCGACACTGCCAATCCTGCTAAGCAGGATGGCGTGAAGGCAAATAAAAAAATTTTATGAACAAAAAAATATTATTAGCGATTTTAACTTTAAGTTTGATTGGTTGCGGATTTTTGTTTGGCAGCTCAGTTTTGGCTGCTGTTTCTCCGCTTCCCAATATTTATCAAATCAGTTCTACCGGCACTAATACAAATCCAGATGCAGACATTGATGCTTCTGGAAATGTTTATGTAGTTTATGAACGAGGCGGTTCAATTTTTTATAAAATGAATCGTGGCATTGAGCAATTAGTAGCTACAGGCACTAATCCTGATTTAGCAGTTGATTCTGCTGGAATAGCTCATGTAGCTTATTTATCTGGTGGAAATGTAATGTACACCAAATTAACAGGCGGAACTTGGACAGCTCCTGTTACGGTAGCATCCGGAAATTATGCCACTATTGATACAGATTCAAGCAATAATTATTACATTGCTTATTCAGTTTTAGATACTAACGGCTATAGCGACATTTATTATTCTTTAGATGGAACTGCCGGCACATTGCTTTTAGATGGTATGAAAGACGGCATTATTGATAAAAATTATACAAATCCAGTAATAAAAATTGACGGAAATAATAATTATCACATTGCCTGCCTTTATACAGCTTATGTTGGAGATCCATTAACTGATGCTCAATACGTAAAAGTTATTACTAATGCAGCTGATGGCAATTCTAAGTCAGGTAATTTGGGTTATGACACAACTGGCATTTTAAGCCCAAATAGTTTAGCTATAGATAATTCAAATAATGCTTATGTTGTTTATGTCGCCAATGTCCAGCATGTATATCGCGCCATTATTACAACAACTGACAGCTGGGATGAAGCTGAAGCAGTGAAAGGCGGCGGTTCTGATGCCACAGTTGCTATTAATGGCTCAACCATAGGCATTACTTATGTTTCTTCAGGTAATATTAGATATAAAGAAGATTTAGGAGGAGGATCTTTTACTACTCCTTCTATTCTAGTTGCTGCAGGCAGCAATCCGGTTTTGGTTTTAGGGAATAATAGCTACGATTATTATGTAAATTCAGGAAACATTTATTTGGCTTCTGACCAAGCTATTTTAATCAGCGATGCCACATTAAGCAATCTTGCTATTAGCGCAGGAACTTTAACCCCAGCATTCGCTTTGAGCACAACTTCTTATACAGACAGCGTCAGCAATGGCACTTCTAGCATAACCGTAACTCCTACAGCAAATGATGCTACTGCTACAATTACAGTTAATACAGTTCCTGTTGCCAGCGGTTCAGCATCTGGCGC
>CAIXXY010000005.1 GCA_903923535.1 Candidatus Staskawiczbacteria bacterium
TTAATATTATTTAAAAAGATGAAATTCAAACTTAACAAAACGTGGATAATTGTAATAATTATTATTTTGATAATTGCCGGATATTATATTATCCCGTCGGTTTTTAAAAATCCGACAGATAGTTTAGTTATAGAAAAAGTCCAAAAAGGAGAAGTTTTGCAGGAGGTTTCTGAAACAGGGAGCGTAAAAGCAGCTGAAGATATCAGTTTGAGTTTTAAATCAATTGGAAAAATTGCCAAAATAGATGTTGCCGTGGGGGATAGTGTGAAAAAAGGCGGTATTTTAGCTGAATTGGATTTTAGCCAGTCCTCAGCTCAATTACAGGCGGCAAAAGCCGTTTTGGATTCTGCAAATAGCCAATATGATAAATTAATTAACGGTTTAACTGCACAAGATATTAAAATCTATGAAAATGCAGTGACTTCGGCAAAACAGGATTTAAACAATTCTTATGGCGGATCATTAAATACTTTAAATAACGCTTATACAAGCATATATAATGCATATGATGCTGCAGTTTCAATCCAAAACAATTATTTCACGACGCAAGATCAGCAGGGTATCCAGGTTTCTAATGCCAAGACTAATATTAATAATAATATGCAGAGTGTTCAAAATTATTTAAATACAGCTGAAGAAGTTTTGGCTCCAGCTGATATTGATACGGCAATATCGCAGATGATTTTAAAACTTAATAATGTTTATGAAGATGTAAATATTATTCGCACGCAGTGTGATCAAGGAATTTATTATTACAAAGTTGTAAATGCAGATAAAGCATCTTTAGATGCTCAAAAAACATATATAAATACCGCATTGACTAATGTTACTGGTTTGCAACAAACTATAGCTTCTTTAAAAATCGCTTTGCAAAAAAACCAGGATAATTTAGCTTTGCAAACAGCAAATGCCAGGCCGGAGGATATTGCTCTTTCCCAATCGCAGATAAAACAGGCGCAGGCGAACGTCGATGCCTTACAAAGCCAATTAAATGATAATTATTTAATCAGTCCGATAGATGGAAAAATTACTGATGTAAATATTAAAAAAGGCCAAGTCGTTTCGCCGTCCCAATCAGTAATTAATTTGCTTTCTGCAGAGCCTTTTCAGATAAAAGTGGATATTTATGAGCAAGATATCGTAAACGTAAAAGTTGGAGATGATGTAAAAATAAACTTAGTAGCTTTTCCGAAAGAAACATTTTTGGGAAAAGTTTTGTTAATTGATCCGGCAGAAACAATAGTTGATAATGTTGTTTATTATAATGTAACAATTGAATTTTTAAATCAGCCCGATGGAATTAGGTCCGGAATGACAGCAGATATTACAATTGAATCCAACAAAAAAGATAATGTTTTGAGAATCCCCAAAAATGCAGTGGTGCAGATTGACGGGACAGAGACCGTACAAATTGTAAAGGGATCTAAAATTGAAAACCGTACAATTACTACAGGCCTTGAGGGCAATGATTATTTTGAAGTTACCTCTGGTTTAAATGAAAATGACCAAATTGTAACGGGCAAGAAGTAGTATTTTATTGCTTGCCCCGCTAAAGCCATTGGCATAGGCGGGTGCGACAAATATTATGCCGGAAGCGTTGATAAAACTTGAAAATGTCTGGAAGGTTTATAAATTGGGAGAAATTGATCTCTCGGTTTTAAAGGGTATAAATTTAGAAATTATGCCAGAATCTTTTGTTACGATAATGGGTCCTTCAGGTTCTGGAAAATCAACTTTAATGTATCTGCTTGGCCTTTTGGATACGCCGTCTAAAGGAAAAATTTATTTGCAGGGTAAGGATACTTCAAATTTTTCAGAAGATAGGTTAGCTGAAGTCCGCGGCAAAAAAATTGGATTTATTTTTCAGCAGTTTAATTTGCTTCAGAATCTGACTGCGTTAGAAAATGTGATGTTGCCGATGATTTTTCAGGGAATTCCCGAAGAGAAAAGAAAACAAAAAGCAAAACAGCTTTTAGAATCTGTGAATTTAGCCCAAAGGATAAATCATAAGCCCTCAGAAATGTCTGGCGGGGAACAGCAGAGAATTGCTATTGCCAGGTCTTTGGTAAATGATCCGGAAATTTTGATTGCTGACGAGCCGACTGGGAATCTTGATTCAACAACAGGAAAAACCGTCATGGAAATTTTAAAAAAATTACATGAGGAGCAGAAAAAAACAATTGTAGTAGTAACGCACGACCCGACCATTGCCCATTACAGTCACAATATAATTCATATACAAGATGGCCAGATTAGGGCGAATCATTTTGAGGATGAAAAAGTTTTGTGGGAACAAGAAAATAATATAAAAAATGTTTGATATTAATATCAAAAACTTAAAAGAGTATTTCAAGATTGCTTTCAAGACTATTACTACCAGAAGAGTAAGATCTTGGCTCACAACCATTGGAATTATTATAGGTGTGTTTTTGATTGTTTCTTTACTGTCTTTGAGTCAGGGATTAAAAAGTGGAGTTATGAATGAGCTTAACAGAATGGGTAAAGATTTAATTACAATTATGCCTGGTGATATAACAAATATTACTTCCATGATATCCGGTTTAAAATTAACAAATGATGATTTAAGTATTATCAAAAAAACAGAAGGCGTAAAAACACTCGTTGCCATGGATTACACAACGGTGGTAGTGAGATATAATAACCAAAAAAAAACAACTATGGTTTATGGGGCTGATTGGAGAGCTGATTTGGATATATTTAAAAGTGATATGGGCTGGTCTTTGGCAGAGGGAAGGTGGCCTAATCCTGGCAAAGCCGAGGCAGTAGTAGGAAGTATCATAGCAAAAGATATTTTTCCCGGGATAAAGGCAGGGAACGAAATAACAATAAAAGGAAGAAAATTTATAGTTACTGGCATTTTAAATTCAGTCGGTACAAAGGATGATGATTCAATGGTTGGCATAGATTTAAACCTTTTTAAATCTGTTACTGGAGAAAGAACCGGAGCAAAAATGGCTCTGGCGAAGATAAAACCAAATTATTCTCCCGAATTTGTTGCTGAAAAATTGAAAAGCAATCTTAACGAAAACAGGAAGCGCCAAATAGGGCAGAAAGAAAATGAATCATCTTACACTGTTTTAACTTCAGCCACAATGGCCAATATTGTTGGAAATATTATGGGGTTGATACAGGCGGTGATTATCGGTTTTGCATCAATTGCTATTGTTGTGGGTGGTATAGGAATAATGAATACAATGTATACATCTGTGAGAGAAAGGACAAAAGAAATCGGAATTATGAAAGCTATTGGAGCTAAAAATGGGACAATCGTAACAATATTTTTAATTGAGTCAGGAATTTTTGGGATGCTTGGCGGAATCGGAGGAACACTCCTCGGATTAATTTTTGCTAAAGCAATTGAAATGTATTTTCAAATACATCCGCTGTTTTATCTCAAAGCGGATGTAGGTCCGGGTTTAATTTTATTCAGCATAACATTTTCTTTCGCAGTCGGATGTATATCTGGATATTTCCCCGCCAGGGCTGCTTCGAAATTAAAACCAGTTGATGCTTTACGTTACGAATAATTTTCAATTTTCAAAATCCAATTTTCAATCAATGACCCAATGTTCCAATTTTCAAACGACGACGTCATTGAAAATTAAATCATTGAAAAGATCCCTACGGGAAATCCGCCTCTATGGGCGTCAAATCATTGTAAATTGAAAATTGATAATTGAAAATTAAAAAAACATTGCAAAACTATTATCACGGAGTTAGAATTAACAAAAGTTATTAAATATAAAAAATTATGAAATTCAACAAACAATCAGGTCAAGTATCAAGATTGCTTTTAGTTTTAGCAATTATAATTTTAGTTGCCGTAGTAATTGTTTATTTGGTTATGAGAATGGCGGAAAAACCGCCAGAACCCACTGTGCCGACGACACCGATATGGCCCATGCCAGTTTATGAGCAAAACTTGGGCAATATCAGATTTGTTTTTGAATCTGCTATAAATAGGGGGAATATTTTAAGAGCATCTGAAATTCCAAACAACCGTAATAAAACCCAGAAAGATCTGTCTATATCCAACCCAGGGGCAAAATTTATTCAGATTACAATCGGGGCGCAGAATATTGGAACAGAAAATACAGTACAAAATGCATGGACCATAGAGGATATTGTTGATTCAAAAGGGAGACATTATGTTCCTCTTGCAAATAATGTCAGTCCATGGCTTCCTAATCCAAATTTGTGCGGCGCATTGTTAAAACCGGCATTTGATCCAACTCCTTGCACAAAAATATACGAAGTCTCGAAAGAATCAACAGGATTGAAGATAACGGTTGAAGCTGGACAAAACAATAAAGTTATTTCTTCTAAAAACTATGATTCATCTTTATTAGATTTAATAATTAAATAAAAATCGAAAATAAAAATGTTATGGCAGACAATAAAGATAAGCAAGATAATATAAAAATTCCTGAAAAAAAGATTCCATCTGGCGAAGATATGGAGCATTTTGACTGGCAAAAAGAAAAAAAAATTGAGAAAAAAGAAATTTTGCCAGAGGAAAAAATTATTTTAGATGAATTGAGAAGAGAAATAGAAATGATGGAATTAGATCCCAGTACAAAAAAAGAAGCTGAAATAGAAAGAGAAAAAATTGATTATTTAGGAGAAAAAGAAAAGATAGAGCATCTTTTAAAAATGGCCCGGGAAAAGGGGGTTATTTTTGCGATACAAGTTGCAAGAAAAATGAACGAGCCATATCTTTTGGATATTCTTCATGACATTTTAGCAAGAGAAGGATTTTACCAAAAATTCATTAAATGAATTTTTGGAAATCCCAAATCCCAAACTCCAATGACCAAAACGTTTTTGGATTTAGGACTTTAATATTTGGTTGGGATTTGGATTTTGGGATTTGGGTTTTAAAATAAATAAATTTATTTTTTATGTCAATAATTATTCCAGGTTTAATTTTAGTTTTTTTGCTGATGATTATGGCTTTTGTCATAACTTTGAATGCCGAAACAAATGAAAAAAATTCCGTCTTTGGCGGACTGGAGATGGTTTTATTTTTGGTGACGATGCCAAAAAATCCTCCTAAAAAAGAAGGCGAAGAAATTAAAGAACAAAAAATAATGATTGCCCAGATGGAGCAGATTTTTGCTAATTTTTTATATCTAAAAAAACCAAAAATATTCCAGGTTCCGCCTTGCTGCGCTTTTGAAATCGCTTCCCAGATAGGTTCATCTGATATTTCTTTTTACGTGGCGGTTCCAAAATATTTAGAATCTGTTTTTGAAAAATATGTGCAGGGCGTTTATCCCAATGCAGTTGTTGATAAAGTCCCGCAGGATTATACAATTTTTGAGCCGCAGGGTGCGACTGCTGCAGCTTATTTAAGGCTTTCAGAAAGCTCTCTTTTTCCCATAAGCACATATCAATCATTAGAGACAGATCCTTTGGCCTTAGTAACAAATAATTTAAGCAAAATTTCAGCCAATGAAGGCGCAGCATTTCAGGTATTGATAAGGCCGTTGTCAAGATTAAATTTAAGGAAAAAAGGCGAGAAAGCTTTAAAAAAAATCAGGGAAGGGCAGCCGATTAGATATGCCGTAGTGCAAGCATATCAAGGGCCGATAATGGAAATACTGGAGGATATGTCAAAAGTTTTTTTTGGAAAAAGCCAGAAGAAAAAAGAAGAAGAATTTGGCTTGAGGGAGAAAGAACAAGGATTTGACCAGAAAGGTTATGATGCCATACAAAGCAAAATTCAGAAACAGCCATTTGAAGTTAATATAAGAGTTGTTGCTTCTGCGCAATCTGAAGGCAGGGCAGACGAAATTTTGAACCATTTAATTTCTGCATTCAGCCAATTTTCTCTGTCTGCAATAAATAGTTTAGAACCCAAAGAAGTTTATAAAAGAGAACTGCAAAAATTGATTTATGATTTCAGTTTCAGGAATTTTAATAAAAATCAGTCAAATATTTTAAATTTGGAAGAATTGGCAAGCATTTATCATTTTCCAACGCATTATATTGAAACTCCGTATATTAAAGCTGCAAAATCAATAACAGCAGCTCCTCCGACAGATTTGCCTGAGACTGGCCAAGTTTGCGTAGGAAAAGTTTCATTCAGAAACGAAGAAAAACAAGTTTATTTTGCAAAGCGGGAAGATAGAAGAAGGCATCTTTATATCATCGGACAGACGGGCGTGGGTAAATCAGCTTTTATGGAAGGTATGATAGCCCAGGATATTGCAAATGGCGATGGAGTCGCAGTGGTTGACCCGCACGGAGAATTAGTTGAGCATGTTTTGGCAAATATTCCAAAAGAAAGAATTGACGACGTAGTTATTTTTGAGCCATTTGATATTGAAAGGCCATGTGGCTTGAATATGTTAGAGTACGATTCGCCAGAACAGAAAGATTTTGCAGTTCAGGAAATGATTGCAATCTTTATGAAACTTTTTCCGCCGGAAATTATCGGTCCGATGTTTGAGCATTATATGAGAAATGCAATGCTGGCTTTAATGGCAGATAAAGATAATCCCGGCACTTTGGTTGAAATTCCAAAAATGTTCACTGACCCTGCATTTTTGCAGGAAAGATTGGCAAAAGTTTCAGACCCCATTGTAAGAAGTTTCTGGACAAAAGAATGGGCGCAGACAACAGGCTCTACCAGGTCTGATATGCTAGGTTATGTGGTTTCAAAGCTTGGGCGATTTATTGAAAATGAAATGATGAGAAATATTATCGGCCAATCGCATTCAGGTTTTGATTTGGCAGAAATAATGGATACAAAAAAAATATTTTTGGCAAATTTATCTAAGGGCTTAACCGGAGAGGTAAATAGCTCTCTGCTTGGCTTGATTTTAGTTTCAAAAATTCAGATGGCTGCAATGAGGCGCGCTTCGGTTGCCGAAGAGCAGAGGACAGATTTTTATTTATATATAGACGAATTCCAGAATTTCACGACAGATTCAATTGCCACAATTTTGTCTGAAGCCAGAAAATATAAATTGAATTTGATAATGGCGCACCAATATATGCCGCAATTAAAGCAGGAAATAAGAGATGCTGTTTTGGGAAATGTCGGCACAATTGGCGCATTTAGGATTGGAGCTGAAGATGCAGAAAATTTAGAAAAACAATTTGAGCCGGGGTTTTCAAGATTTGACTTGGTAAATTTGGATAACTTCACAATGCTTATAAAAATGATGATTAACAATAAAGTTTCAACACCTTTTAAAATGAATACTTTGCCTCCACCGAAAGGAAATTATGAAATAATAGAACCGATAAAAAAGATATCAAAGCTTAAATATTCCAAAGCAAGAGCTATTGTAGAAGAAGAAATCAGCCAGCGCTCTTTTGTTGACTCTTTGCCAAACTCAGGGCAGGTCCAACCGCCAGTCATTCCGCCTGTTCCGCCGATTATTCCTCCCAAAAAAATAGAAAAATAAAAAACCGCCCAGTAGCGGTTTTTTGATTGAAAATTGATAATTGAAAATTGAAAATTAAACGCGCTTAACGTATGTTTCAGTTTCAGTATTAACTTCAATTGTATCGCCTTCCTCAATGAATAGGGGAACTTGGATTTCAGCTCCGGATTCCAAAATCGCTAATTTTGTTCCGCCTTGGGCTCGCTCTTCCGATCTCCCGGAGCCGATTCCTTAACTTTTAACTGCACTTTAATTGGCAATTTAAAATTGATAATTTTTTCGTCAAAAACAATTCCTATAACAGTTTCATTCGGCCTTAAATATTTTGCCTGATTTCCAATCTGGTCTTCTGTAAAAGAAAATCTTTTTGATGGGTCGTTTATCTCGCAGAAAAAGTATTGGCCTTTGCTTTGATATAAAAATTTAATATCTTTTTTTTCTAAATCGGCTTCTTTAAAAACATCTCCTTGCTGGAAATTTCTTTCCTGCACCCTGCCGTCCAGCAAGTTTTTAATCTTGCTTTGGATTACGGGCCTTCTTTGAGCCATTTTCAAAAGCTGGGCTTCCAGCACTTCCCATGGCTGGTCATCTAAAATAAATTGAACTCCTTTTTTTAAATCTGTATGCGTTAGCATGCGAACGAAGTGAGCACCCCGCCCTCTAAGCTGTTCGCAAAGATGCGGGATGAACAAATTTATTATTTAATTTTATTTTTTACCTGCCCTTATATTTAGCATAGAGGGCGGGGTTGTCTCGTTCGCTTTCGCTCACTCGACAATTCTCCATTCTATTTCCTCTTTTTTGCCTGCGTATTCTAACCATTCTCCATATTTTGAAATTACAAACCATTTCTTTTTTGTTTCAGACCAGATCATCAGGTCTCCCTTATAAAATGGTTTTTTAACTATTTCTTTCGGTTTTAATCTGTCTAATTCCAGCCATTTTTTGAAAACTGTCTCAATGGCGTAATCAAGCTTTCTTGTGTTTGCCCATTGAGCCACTTTATCAATGGCTTCTTTCGCTTTTTCTACTGAACCCGCTAATTCCAGCAATTGTTTTGCCGGCTTTGTAAATCGAGAATATATTATCTTTCTCTTTTTAGCATTTTCTTTCAATTCTTGCAAGCTTAACCCCTTTGTCTCAAAAAAATGCGCGATGATAGATTGTATGGCAGTTTCTTCTTTTAATTCTTCATATTCTTTGATTTTTCCATGCTTGATATACTCTTCAATCTTTTTTGCATTTTTCTCGCCGATGCCAAGTTCTCTTATCCCTTTTAATCCTTTTTCTTTATAGATATCGTTTATATCAATTTTTAAATTATCTAAAATATTTATGGCGTTTCTATAAGCCTTTAATTTGTAATTTAAAGCTTTATCTCCCTTTATTTCTAAAAGCTTAATAATTTCTTCAAAAATTTGCGATATTTCTTTATTTGCCATAACACTTTAATTTTAGGCTTTTTTATGATAATATTCAACTAATAAAAGGCATCGCCGCAATTAAAACAAATGTATATGATATATCATGTTTTAATTGCGGCATGAATTTATTCGCCTCGCTCATAAATTCACATGGAAAAGAGACATCGAATTTTTATTGCCATAAATCTGCCAGGAGACATAAAAAAGCAGCTTTTTGCTTATTCAGAAAAATGGCCTGAATTGCCTGCCAAATGGATAGTCAAAGATAATTTGCATATTACATTGGTTTTTTTGGGAGATTTAACAGACCAGGAATTAGGAGATGCTTGCATAACCGTCAAAGAAGTTGCGCAAAAGCATAGCAGTTTTTCTTTGAATATAAATAAAGTTTTATATGGGCCCCCGCAAAAACCCGCCAAAGGAGGGTTCGCGGGGCAAGCCCCTAGATTTATTTGGGCAGAGGGGGAAAAATCTAAAGAATTGTCAGATTTAAAAAATGATTTGGAAAAATCATTGCTTGAAAAAATAAAATTTGCGCCAGAGAGCAGGGGATTTACGCCCCACATCACACTATCCCGCATTAGCGCATTCGGTTTTAAAGCAATTGACCCTGAAGAAAGGCCGGAAATCAACGAAAATATTGATTTGATATTTACTGCAGAATCAATTGAAGTTATGGAATCTGTGTTAAAACGCGCAGGCCCGCAATATACTGTTATTGAATCACATGCCTTAGGTGAGTAATCTTTTTATAAACATATTCTGATATTCTGCAGAAAACCAGAATATGTTATAATAGAATAATATCGTAATCGTATAAATATCGTATATATTATATTTGTTGCAATATGAAAACGGGAAAACAATTAGAAAGATATTTTAAGGGCGCAGCTAATCACCATAGATTACGCATCCTTATTTTCGTGAACCAAAATTCTGGCGTAACGCTTGAACAGATATCAAAAAAATTAGATTGTAATTTTAAAACAATTTCAGAGCATACTAAAAAATTAGTTCAAGCAGGATTATTGAATAAAAAATATATGGGACACACAGTAGAGCATTCATTGTCTCCATACGGTAAAAAATTTTTTGAATTTATGAAATCATTCTGATATTCTGCAGAAAACCAGAATGAATTTTTATTATTTTTATGAAAATCCATCTTATAGGAATCGGCGGAATTGGGGTGTCTGCGCTAGCACAGTATTATTTGTCAAAAGGCCATAAAGTTTCAGGCTCTGATTTAGTTGCTTCAGAAATTACAGATTTTTTAAAGGAAAAAGGGATTAAGATATTTATCGGAAATTATGCAAAAAATATAGAAAAAGATTTTGATTTGGTGGTTTATAGTCCGGCAGTTCCCAAAAATAATCCCGAATTACTACAAGCTACTCACTATAAACTACAAACTAAATCATATCCAGAAGCCCTGGGAGATTTAACAAAAGAATATTATACAATTGCAGTTGCAGGAGCACATGGAAAAAGCACAACAGTTTCAATGATTGCCTTGGCCTTAACTAAAGCCGGATTAGATCCCACAGTTATTGTCGGCACAAAAATAAAAGAATTTGGAAATAGCAACTTCAGATTTGGTTCATCCCTCACTAACTTTGCATTAAAAGGGCTAGATAATAAAGGGAAACTAAAAAACATAGCAAAGTTAGTGAGGGACAAGAGCAAACTTTTGGTTATTGAAGCCTGTGAATATGATTCTTCCTTTTTGCATTATTCGCCGAAAATAATTGTGATAACAAATGTTGATAAAGAGCATTTGGATTATTTCAAAACTTTTGCAAATGTTAAAAAAGCCTTCAAGAATTTTATTGCCTGCCTCGCCGAAGCTAAAAGCGAAGGCGGGTGCGACAGTTTTCTGGTATTCAACCGAGACGACAGGAACATCCCTCGGTTTGCAAAACCAAAATTTAAGGCAATTGGCTATTCTGCAAAACAAAAGGAGTTTGTAAAAATAAAAAAGATTTTGAAAGTTCCAGGCCAACATAATGCTTTGAATGCCTTGGCTGTTTTGCAGGTTGCAAGAATTTTGGGAATTCCTGATAAAATTACTTTTCAATCGCTTTCAGAATTTAAAGGAACATGGAGAAGGTTTGAAATTATTCAACCAAAAATAGAAAAATTTAAAAATTTAAAAATTATTAGCGATTATGCCCACCATCCGAATGAAATTTCAGCAACACTGAATGCAGCAAGGGAAAAATATAAAAATAAGACTATTTGGTGCATTTTTCAGCCTCATCAGCACCAGAGGACTCATTATTTATTCAACGATTTTGTAAAAATATTCCGCAATGTGCCGATAGATAAAATAATTATTGCAGATATTTATGATGTAGCCGGCAGGGAAACCAAAACAATAAACAGGGAAGTAAACTCTGAAAAACTGGTTAAAAAAATAAATAAGAAAAGTGTTTCTTATTGTGCGACAGAAAACTTGGTGAAAGAAATAAAGGAAAACATAAAATCCGGAGATGTTTTAATTATAATGGGAGCTGGGGATATTTATAAACTTGCTGATAAATTTTAATTACAGAGATTGACACGATTATATATCGTGCTAATATTAATTATCATTGAAAATTATAAAATCTTTGACTTGGGTCCTTTGATGGCTGGGGGGTTACCCTTAGCTTGTCGAAGGGTTGGGCCCGATGAGATGGTTTCTGCGTTAGTGGAAACCCGGCTTCCTCCGTAATCATAGGATAATCGTTGAATCAAAAGTTTGAAACTTTTGAGGAGTCGATGAGTGGCCCGCTAAGCGGGTAATCGGGGTGGTACCGCGAGAATACTTCTCGTCCCTGTTGCGTAACTTGTTTACGCCACAGAGACGAGAAGTTTTTTTGTTCGTTCACAACTAAGAGGATATGCCAATGAGCGAGCCGACACAACAAATAAGTACATGCTATAAATGCGGGAAAACTATGCCGTTCAGAGCTGGCCCGGGCAAACTGAACTTTTGTCCGGCGGCGGTAGAAAAAGACGGTGAGGTGGTAATGGTGTATTTTTGCATAGGTTGCAAACTCGCACAGTCAGGGCGCAAATAGCCTTGTGGCGGTGTAGGGCATAATTAAGCCTTACACCGCCTATTTTTTTTAAGCTTCCTTTTTCTCTAAAAATTGGTATAATTCAATAATGTTTACCTTGGTTAATTAAAATCCGAAAGATTTTAATTTTGCTAAAGCAAAATTATTTAACTGGGTGAAATTTCAAAAATATGACAGACACAAATCCTCAAAAAATAGATGAGATTTTAAATCGCGGGGTCGATGAAGTTATAGATAAGGAACACTTGGAGAAAGAATTAAAATCCGGAAAGCAACTGAGAATAAAACTTGGCATTGACCCGACCAGCCCCAATATTCATATTGGCAGGGCTATTCCTTTGCTTAAATTAAGGGATTTTCAGAATGCCGGCCACAAAATAGTTTTTATTATAGGAGATTTTACCGGAGTAATAGGGGATACTTCAGACAAGGAATCAGAGCGACCTATGCTGGATGATAAAATCATAAAGCAGAATATGAAAACCTATGTTAAGCAGGCGGAAAAGATTTTAGACATAAAAAAGTGCGAGGTCAGATATAATTCCCAATGGCTGAAAAAATTGGATTATCATGAAATTGGAAAACAGGCGGATAATTTTTCATTGAATGAATTTATTTCCAGGGAAAATATTAAAAAACGTTTGGATGCAGGTAAAAGAATTTCTCTGCGAGAATTATTGTATCCTTTAATGCAGGGTTATGATTCTGTGGCAATAAAAGCAGATGTGGAAATTGGCGGAACAGATCAAAGGTTTAATTTGCTGGCAGGAAGAGAACTTCAGAGATATTATAAGCAAAAGTCTCAAGATATAATTACTAATCCGCTTGTTGAAGGATTGGATGGCAGAAAAATGAGTTCCAGTTGGGGCAATACAATAAATCTTTTTGACTCGGCAAATGAAATGTATGGAAAAGTAATGTCTATTCCAGATTCTCTGATTTTTAAATATTTTGAATTTTGCACAAGAATTCCTATGGATGAAATTGAAAAAATTAAAGATTCAAAAGATCCTAGAAATTCAAAAGCGAAGTTAGCAAAGGAAATTGTAAAAATGTATCACGGAGAAAAAGAAGCGATGAAAGCAGAAGAAGAGTTTAATAAGATTTTCAGGGACAGGGAATTACCAACAGATATGCCGGTTTTTAAAGTTAATAAGAATAATCATTTTGTTTTGGATTTATTATTTGATTCAAAATTGGCTCCGTCAAAAAATGAGGCAAAAAGATTGGTTGAGGGTGGGGGAGTGGAAATTATAAATGGAGACAAGAAAGAAAAAATTACTGATTGGAAAAAGGAAGTTAATTTAGAAGATGGGATGATAATAAAAGTAGGCAGCAGAAAATTCATTAAAATTCATCTGGTTAAATAATTTTGCTCTGCAAAATTAAAATCCGAAGAATTTTATTTAACCAGGTAAAATAAAATAAACATATGCAAAAACAAAAAGGAGTCGCATTATTAGTTGTAATAATAATTATTTTAGCAGTTATTTTAATCGCCGGTGGTGCGATTTATTATTACTACGCAACAAATATGCAGCCAAAGCCGGTGGCTTGCACTATGGAGGCAAAAATTTGTCCTGACGGTTCATCGGTTGGCCGAGGAGGTCCTAACTGCGAATTTGCGTCATGCCCTAGCCAAATTATCGGCTGGAAAATATACAAAAATTTTGGAATTGAATTCCAATATCCGGATAGTTGGGGCAGTCCTCAAGAAACCACAAGCGCTGATTATCAGCAGATCAACTTTGATATTAATCCATCAGTGTCGTCATTTTCTGCAAGTATTCAGCCATTTTTAAATCCCACAACAGGTCAGACAGAAACGCTTGACCAGATGATGAGCAGATATCTTGCAAATGATAAATATATTAATTCCATAAACGATATTTCTGCAAACAGCATAAAAGGAAAAGAAATTATTTTTAACAGCGCCGTGGATGGAAAACCATATTCTATAGAAGCATTCTTTCCTTTTGACAGCAAATCATTTGTCAGTTTTTCAGCAGATATCAAATCTATACCCGTAGACATGTTTAATAAAATTATTTTTACATTTAAATTAGATAATGCATCAGTTGTTAAAAAAGATCCGGCTACTGGCTTGCTGATTTATAAAAATAATGGCATTCAATTTGAATATCCGGAAAAATTCAATACCAATTATGCTTCATTAAATTTGCAAGTAAGCGTTCAAAAAATAGATAATAGCAAAATGGACAGCAATGGATGCTATCCGGGAGGCATAAATGGAGCTGGCAATGCAAATCCTACAACTTTGCTGACGATAAACAACACAAAATTTTGTTATACGACAAGTAGCGATGTAGGGGCCGGACAGCTATATACTTCTTATGATTACACAACTTTCAGCCATGGCAACGCTTATATTATAGATTATGTGGTCCATACCTCTAATGGCTGTGGCGCATATGCAAATTCTACAGATATAAATGCGCCTGGCAATGAAAGATATAAAGAGTGTTTAGACTTCGGCAAAAATTATGAAAGTATTGTGACAAAGCCAATTCAAGACAGCATTGCAACATTTAAATTTATTAATCAATAAAACCATAAAAATAATATGCCAAGATTTTTAGTAAAAGACGCGTCAAAACATATAGGAGAAAAAGTCAGAGTCTGCGGGTGGGTGAATGCAAGGAGAGCCCACGGAAAAATTTTATTTATTGACTTGCGGGATATTAGCGGAATTATGCAGGTTGTTTTTATACCTTCAAACAAGGAAGTTTATGAGCTGGCTGAAAAATTAAGGCCAGAATGGGTTGTGGAAATTATCGGACAGATTGTAAAAAGGCCAGAAAATATGGTCAATCCAAAAATTGAAACTGGCCAGGTTGAAATGTCAGTTGAAAGTTTAAAAGTCTTGTCAGAATCAGAAACCTTGCCATTATCTATTGAGGGCGATGGCTATAAAATTGGCGAAGAAATCAGGATGAAATACAGATATTTAGATTTGAGGCGCGAAAGGATGAAGAGAAATATTATTGTGCGACATAAGATAATAAAATTTATTCGCGACTTTTTGGACAAGGAAAATTTTGCCGAAATTGAAACCCCAATTTTAACGAAATCAACGCCGGAAGGTGCAAGGGATTATATAGTCCCTTCAAGATTACAGGCAGGAAAATTTTATGCTCTGCCTCAGTCTCCACAGCAGTATAAGCAATTATTAATGGCAGGTGGGTTTGAAAGATATTTTCAGATTGCCAGATGTCTAAGAGATGAAGATCCGAGAGGGGATAGACAGCCAGAATTTACCCAGTTAGATTTGGAAATGAGCTTTGTTGAGAAGGAAGACGTCATGGATTTGACAGAGCGATTGTTGATTTCAATTGTCAAAAATTTATTTCCAGATAAAAAAATTCAGGAAATTCCTTTTCCCATAATTGAATATAAAGATGCAATGAAAAAATATAAGACAGACAGGCCTGATTTGAGAAAAGATAAAAAAGATAAAGATTTATTGGCGTTCTGCTGGATTATTAATTTTCCATTTTTTGAAAAAGGACCCAGCGAAGCTGGGTACCCCGAAGGCAAATGGACATTTACCCATAATCCTTTTTCAGCGGCAAAACCTGAATTCAGAGAAGATTTATTAAATAAAAAAAATATAGAAAATATTTTAACCAGTCAGTATGATATAGCACTTAACGGCCTTGAAGTCGGCGGGGGAAGCATAAGAAATTACAGACCAGAAGCCCTTGAAAAGGTTTTTGAAATAATGGGTTATAAAAAAGAAGAAATACATGGAAAATTCGGCCATATGCTGGAGGCTTTCAAATATGGAGCTCCGCCACACGGAGGAATTGCGTGGGGTTTGGATAGATTGGTATCTTTGCTATTAGATGAGCCGAATATAAGGGAAGTTATTGCATTTCCTAAAACAGGAGACGGAAGAGATTTGATGATGGATTTTCCATCTGAAGTTGATAAAAATCAATTAAAAGAATTGCATATAAAAATAGATTTATCTGGACTAAAAATAGGATCAAAGAGGCAATCAAAAAAACCTGCAAAAAAGATTAAAAAATGAATTTAAAGCGCGCAATTAGAGGTTTCTTATTATCATTTGTTTTTTTGATATTTTTTGTATATATGATTTTCGGCTTGCAATTGATTTTTGATAATTCTTTACAAAATCAGAATAATAAAAATATAGCTCTGTCTGATATCTCTGGTAGCATAACTCCTCTGCCGCCTTTTGATTATGTCCAATGCAGCGATTCAGAGCAGACAGCTGTAAAAAAAAATAATTCTGATAATCAACGGATAGAAGAATTTAATATCACTGCGCAATCGGCAATTTCCATTGAAAGCAATCTTCAAGATACGAATAAAGTTCTTTTTGAGAAAGACAGCAATCTAAGATTGCCGATTGCAAGTCTCACTAAATTGATGACAGCAGTTGTGATCTTAGATAATTATAATTTGTCAGATAATGTTGTGGTAGATAAAGTTGCCGATTCTCAGGATCCCATAAATAAAGATGTGAAACTGGGCGATAAAATGCCTGTAGAAAGTTTTTTAGAAATAATGTTGGTTGGTTCGTCTAATAAATCAGCTTATGCTTTATCAGAATTAGTAGGAGAACAAAAATTTGTCGGTTTGATGAATCAAAAAGCAAAAGATTTGGGATTACAGAATACTTTTTTTGCGGATCCCACCGGTTTAAGTCCAAATAACATTTCTACGGCAAATGATTTAACGAAACTTGCAGAATATATTTTAAAGAATTATCCTAAAATAGCTGCTATCAGCATGTCTAAAGAATTGAACGTGCCAAATTTCGGTAAAATAACGAATACAAACCAGCTTTTAGGCGAAATACCCGAGATAGTATGCAGTAAAACCGGTTTTACGGGAGAGGCTAAAGGATGCCTTCTTTTGATATTAAATAATCCGAAAAACAATGATTATTTAATTAATGTAATTTTAGGTTCAGATAATAGATTTTCTGAAATGAAAAAAATAATTTTTACTGTAACGAAGACTTAATATTTTCATGAAATTAAAAATATTATTTTTTGTAATAATCATTGTATTTTTTTTAATATCAATTTTTATTTTTTTTCAAAAAGCAGACGAGGATAAAAATCCTGAAGTTATATTAAAACCAGAAATAATCCAGCAAACAGAATCTAAAAAAATAAATGGAGATTCTTTGTTGGTGCAAGTAAATAAACAATATTGTCTGCCGCAAGATTATGTTCCATCTGGTTTAGTTCATATTTCAGAATATGGAATTCCAGAAACTAAAGATTTTTTATTAAGAAAAATTGTAATGCCAGATTTAGAAGCTATGGTAGATCAAGCCAAGCAAGATGGCGTAGAATTAAGAATTATTTCTGCTTATCGATCTTATCAAAACCAGATAGAAACTTATAATTATTGGGTGGATCAATTAGGGCTAGAAGAAGCTAGCAGACAAAGCGCCCTTCCAGGATGCAGTCAGCACCAACTGGGTACTGCAGTAGACTTTAATGAGTTAGAATTTTCTTTCACATATACATCTGCTGGAATCTGGCTTTCTAAAAATGCTTGGCAATATGGGTGGGTAATCTCATTTCCATTGAATTCTGAAAGCATAACTGGGTATGCTTATGAGCCTTGGCATTATCGCTATATAGGCAAGGATAATGCCTTGAAGATGCAAAAATCAGGCCTTATTTTAAGTAAATTTTTAGAAGAAAATAATTAATTTAGTTATAGAATATGAATTTATTGACTTTCAATGTAATCAAAATTTTCAGTTTAGCGGCCATTGCTTCGGCTTTGGCTATCCTTTGGTGTCCGTTACTGATAAATTTTTTGTATAAGCACAAGCTTTGGAAAAAATCCGCCAGGCAAAAAGCAATTTCCGGAGAAGACGCAGTTGTTTTTAATAAATTGCATAAAGAAAAAGAAGTAGGCACGCCCAGAATGGGCGGACTTCTTATCTGGATTACAGTTGTTTTTATAACATTTTTATTTTTTATACTATCTTTTATTTTTCCTAATGATTGGATAGCCCAATTTAATTTTTTATCAAGAAGCCAAACATGGCTTCCGCTTTTCACGCTAATTGTTGCTTCATTTGTAGGGCTTATAGATGATTTTTTGGTTGTTAAAGGCTGGGGGAAATATATCGGCGGAGGAATCTCTTTTAAAAAACGCCTATTGCTTGTGATTTTAATCGGCCTTATCGGAAGTATCTGGTTCTCCCAAAAATTAGGATGGGAAATGGTTTATATTCCTTTCTTAGGAGATGTTTCTATTGGATTATGGTATATACCTTTGTTCATTTTAGTAACCGTGGCTTGCTGGTCTGGCGGAATAATAGACGGACTGGATGGTTTAGCTGGCGGAACTTTTGCATCAATCTTCGGCGCATTTACTGTTGTAGCTTTTTCTTTGGGAAATATTGATCTGGCGGCATTCTGCGCAGTTGTTACAGGAACTTTATTTGCTTTCTTATGGTTTAATATACCTCCTGCCAGGTTTTATATGGGAGAAACCGGAATACTTGGTTTGACAACTGTTTTGGCAGTTATAGCTTTTTTAACAGATTCTGTTTATGTTCTGCCGATAATTGCCGGACTTTTAGTAATTGAAGTTTTATCTGTGATAATCCAGCTTTTATCCAAAAAATTCAGAAAAAAGAAAATTTTCCTTTCTACTCCAATTCATCATCACTTTGAAGCTCTCGGCTGGCCATCATATAAAGTAACAATGCGAGCGTGGATTATTGGAGTTGTTTTGGCTTTCATAGGTGTTGCAATAAGATTGTTTAGATAGTATAATCAAAAATTATTTCGGGGCCCATAGTAAATCGGTATTACGCTTCCATGGCATGGAAGAGGGCCGGGTTCGATTCCCGGTGGGTCCACAAAAGTATAAATCTGTAAAAGTGGAAATTTATTTTAAA
>CAIXXY010000006.1 GCA_903923535.1 Candidatus Staskawiczbacteria bacterium
ATTACCTAATAATACCCCCTGCATAATTTGCAAGATTCCAATTATAAATAACATTTTACAGACACCAGGTGTCTGTAAAAACTATTTCAGTTTTACGCTAATAATGACCGACCGGTCATTATTAGCGTAAATAAAAAACGGAGAAAATATTCTCCGCCGATAAAATAAATATATTTTAAAATTATGAAGATCTTTCCCCTAATGTCGCATCAATATCTTGTTCTTTGCCGTCTCTTAAAATGTGCAGAGTAATTTTATCTCCGACATTATATTTCTGAGTCATTGTTGCCAATGAATTGCCGGTAGTTATTTTTTCTCCATTAATTTCCAAAATAACATCTTTTTCTTTAATTCCGGCTTTTTGAGCTGGAGATCCTGCAATTATTGCTGGCTCACTATTGCTCCCTTTTAAAACTAATGCTCCATAATCCACAGATAAATTATATTTTTGCTTGATTTGATCATCAACTAAAGCGTATCTTACTCCCAGAAATGGATAAACAATTTTATTTGTTTTTGCAACCTGTTCAATATCTCTTTTTGCCATATTTATTGGAATAGCAAAACCAATAGCCTCTGCCCCTTCTGCCATTGCTACATTAATGCCTATAACTTCCCCTTTTAAATTTAACAAAGGCCCCCCAGAATTTCCTGCGTTAATTGCCGCATCTGTTTGGATAATATTTTCCAAGGTTTCAGAAAATTTGCCTGATTGGTCCGAAGCTGAAATTGTTCTTTGAAGGCCGGAAACCACTCCCACAGAAACAGTATTTGAAAATTGCCCTAAAGCATTTCCGATAGCAATCGCCGTCTGGCCTATTTGAATCCCCGAAGAATCTCCCAAAATTACAGGCTTGAATGTTGCATTAGCGGACAATCCTGCCGTTGCCGATGAGCTTGCCTGGATTTTTATTAAGGCTAAATCCTGAACCGGATCTAATGCTAAAACCTTAGCTGAATATTTTTGTCCGTCATTAGTTAAAACTGTATAATCTGCTTTATTATCTGAAACAACGTGTTTATTTGTTAAAACCAATCCGTCAGCTGAAACAATAAAGCCAGAACCCGCGCCAACTTCCTGATATTGAGTTCCTTTCTGCACATACTGGGGAATTTGAAAATCAAATCCAGGGCCTAAATCGCCGAAAGGATTTACCCATTGTTCTTCATATGTTGGCAAATTTTTTGATATAACAATACTTACAACAGACGGAGAAACATTTCTTGCCGCGTCAATTATTGCCTGCTCGTAAGAAACATCGGAAGTGTAAACTTTTGCCGGCTGGCTGGCAATTTTTGATTCCGGCATTTTAAAATATTGCAAGAATGCCTGAGTTTGAGACGGAAAATATTTCCAAACAGCCATATTGGCGTAAAAACCGGCGATGCATATTAAAACAATCAATAACAAAGCGTCCCAAAATTTTCTGTTTTGCAGGATTTTTAAAGTTTTATTTTTTATTTCTATAAAATTAAATTGTGGTAAATTATACATGAATTCCGAGCGAGCGAGGAATTCACTTCGTAATTTTAGCATGATTTATCCGTCACCTTATTGCTAAAATTACGCTTGAGTCCTCTTTTCGTTTTTTATTTATTACGAATGAAAACTATTTTTTGGTCTCCTTTTTGTTTTCGTAGTGGTCGAATTTATAATTGAAGATATCAGTTTTCACAGGACCTATAAAAATAAGGTGCAATTCGCAAAGCAGGCATTTTAATCCCACTGAAAGCCATCCTTCTGTCCTGAATCTTCTGTCTGAAACAAAAATTTCCGTAGATTTTATAATTCCAGTCTTGGCTCCGAATAATTTTTGAGCGCGTCTTCCTAAATCATGGTCTTCAGCCAATTTTATATCTTCATCATACCCGCTTAATTTCTCAAAAAGATCTTTTTTAATCAAAATGCCTACAGCAGAGTGCGGAAGGGTGTTTTCCAATAAGATAATCGGCTGATTGTAAAAAATATTCATAAAGAAATAAGAAATTTTGCTTCTGGGAAAAGGCACAAGGCAAAAGCTGGCAAGTCCAAGGTTTCGCTCATTAAATTCTGACAAAGCTTTCTTTAAAAAATTATCGGGTAAAACAGTATCAGCATCTAAAAAAAACAATAATTCTCCTTTAGCAACTTTAGCTCCAAGATTCCTGCCTTTAGCAGGCAAACCTCCGGGTGTGATTATACAACCGTATTTTTTGGCAATTTCTAAAGTCTTGTCCTTAGAACCGGCATCAGCCAAAATTATTTCATAATCTTGCCTGCCCTGAGCCGAGCCGAAGGGAAACTTCTGTTTTTTGATCGATTCTAAAAGCAAAGACAGGTATTTTTCTTCATTCAGAGCTGGTATTATAATGCTTATCATAAAATAAAATTATTCTAATTGCTCTAATTATTCTAATTATTCTAATCAAATATAAATTTCTAATGTCTAAGTTCAGTAATTAGAAATTAGGCATTGGCATTTGATTAGGTCAATTAGGTTAATTAGAATAATTAGGTTAATTTAAAAATAAATTCTTTGCCTCATCCCATATCTGAGGCTGGTTCTGCTTTTCCTTCATCCAATACCACCAAGTCGCTCGCCTAAGCTCGCTCCTTCAAAACCGGGGTACCCTTTGGGTCATTTGAATAATTTCCTATACGGGGAAAATACTTTTCCCCGACCCCCTTTGTAATGTTGGTATTGGATTTAAAATTAACTTGATTGAAAAAGTTGCCGCGCCTCATCCCATATCTGAGGCTGGTTCTGCTTTTCCTTCATCCAATACCACCATTCTACCCCCCAAAGATAAAATTTGTCCAGTCCTGTTTCTTTTGCATATTTAATATTTTGCTTGAATTTCTCTGGATTCATGGTCTTAGATTGCTCTTTTAAAGGCACATCTTCAAAAAATTTGTTTGTCCATGGTTCTGCTTGCAGCTCTATACAGATTACTTTTTTACCAAATATTTTTTCAATAAGCAAGGCTTTGCGCCAATAAGTCACTGGAGATAAAAATGATTTAAAATAAAATCCGAAACCATCTGCTATATGCGCCCAGACTTCCCTGTACATGGTAATGCCTACAATATCCGTATTTTTTGCGGCGCCAAACCAGCTTGACTGCTCGCCAGAATCAGAAATAATTATCTGCCTCGAAGAATCCAAAGATTTTACCAAATCAATTTCTTTTTTCAAAAAATTATCATTTTTATAATACCAAGCCGGACATTTGCCGAATTTAAAAAGCGGCTCATTTTCCACCTGCCAATTAATAATTACATCATTGTCTTTATATCTCAAAACAACTTCTTTTATATATTTTAGGAGCTCGTCCTGCTGCTGCTGTTCCTGCAAACTGTTCGCCCAGGCAGGAATATGGCATTCCGGCCAGCGCCCGCTTTTCATTCCTACAACATATATTATTTTTACTCCTTTGCTTTTTGCCTGGGCTAACTGCCAATCGACATCATCAAAATAATAATTATCCATTTTTTCTTCAACCAAATCCCACTGAGTATGAAGTTTTATATTTTTTACCCCTAAATCATCAATTATAGCTGAATAATTTTCTTTCCAATCCAATCCTAACGATTTTGCCTGTATTTGGGAAAAATCAACGCCCCAAGTGATATTTTTTGCAGCAGGAGCTTTCCCGACAAAAAAATAGCAAAAAATAGCTGCCAGTATGATTAAAATTATTGCTAATAAAAAAATAAATATTTTTAGAAATTTAGACATTTAAAATTTATTAAAAATTAAAAATTAAAAATTTAGAAAGAATTATTCATAATAATTCTTTCTATGTTGTATGTTCCTTTTTTTTCTATTTCCATAAAACCCTGCATAGCAATTTCAGCTAAATCTCCAGAATTTAACAAGTCGTAAAACCACTGGTCAGTGTATTTTGGATTTTCCTGCGAGACTCCGGCGCCAATATGCAACAGCCATCTTTTATTAAAATCCTCTTGAGATCCGATTGTCGGGGCTATAATTATAGGAATGCCCAGACCGGCATAAAAAGAGAGCTCAGACGGTTTTGTCCACAAAACATCTGTCTGGCGAAGCGCTTCATTAAATCTTTCAAAATAATCAACTACTGTTGTGCCATATAATATATGCACCCAGCTATCCAGCTTTAAGCCTTTTATATTATCCTCAAAATATTTTTTTAATTCATTTCTTATGCCGATAGAAATAATCATCCTTAATTTATTGCTTTTTATCCTATCTTTTAGGCTGTTTATCGCTTTTAAGCATACCTCTTTTTGGGCGCCAGCTCCTCCAATAGAAAACATTATAGTTAATGGATGATCTGGTTTGTCTGGCAGTTGGCCAAGCACTCCTTTTATCAACGGATCATATAATTTTCTGTATCTTTTATTCGGGTCTAAATTCAAAAGCCGGTAGCGCATGTCATTTTTTACAATTTCCATGCTTTCAAAACCAATATTTTCTTTCGGCAACGGATAGCCTGTCAAAAAAATGTCTTCGTTGCTTACTCCATAAAGTTTAAGCCTGTCTCTGACCCAGGTACACGGAGCGAAATATTTAATTTTGCTTTTTGCAGGATTTATCGTTACCCAAGTCCTATTAATATCTGCATCGCAAATTACGCAATAAATTTGATTCGGATAATTCAATTCCTCTGCCATAAAAGCCGGGGTAAAAAAGGTAGAAATTATTGGCAAAGGATTTTTTTCCATCCTATCTATCAAATCTTTTCCCCATCCCCTTTTAATGAAGCGGAAAATTTCTTTCAAGGTAATGTTGGGCCGGGATAAATCTCTTTTAGGATAATAGCTTAAAATCTTCTGGAATCTGTCTAAAATGGAAAATGCCAAGTCTCCAAAAAAAGGAATTCTCTTAAATCTTGAAATAAATTCATATAAAGATTGTGTTTGACGCCAAAAATTTTTGTCTTTAATCGGTATGCCCACATAATTATTGGCGCGGATTACCCTGTTGGCAAAAGCAATATCTCTCAATGGATAAGCTGTTCTCTGATGGCCATATCCCATGTCAGCTGCCACAAGCCAAACTTTTTTATTATTATCTTTATTGATATCCATATTCTCTTATTATAATTGCAAGCGAGAGAAAAGTAAATAAAATAAAATTAAATAAAATTAAATTATTTTCATTTATTTTAATAGTCTTACATTTATACAAGCTTGTATAAATGTAAGAGGTTAATTTTTTTGTATTTATCAGTTATATTTAAAAAGCCGGCCCGTTCAGCGGGACGGCTTTTTAATAGCTGATTATTGTTTATTCAACAGCGCTTGCAGTTGTTCTACAATTTTTGCAAGGGCTTGGGCAATAGATGCTAAAGTATCCTGCGAAACATTTAATCCTGTCGCCCCGCTAGGAACTATTATGGTTTTAGAAAATGTGCTGCCTGCTGTGTCTGTTGGCACTGTGCCAGCCACCCATTTGAGCGTTGCTGTTACATTTGCAGTAGCGCCTGGCGTAAGACCGATAAGGCTAAGAGCAAAACCGCCGGTTTGCGTACTGACTCCAGGCGCAGGAATAGAATATGAACTACTAGTAAATGTTTTTGTGGAAGTGCTGATTTGAATTGTAAATTTTCCTGTTGTATTCGCCGCGCCATTATTTACATATTTAATATAGACATAAGTTTGACTAGCAGCGATGTCTGTGATTGCAACATTAGGCGAGACTGGCTTAGCAGTAATAACAGGAGCTGAACATGAAGCATTTGTGCCTCCGTTCGAGCCTGCGCAAGACCAATTCCAAGGGCCTGTGCCAGAAACAGCAGAAGACATACCGGTTGAACAAAGATTAGTGGTCGGTTTTGAGATAACAGCTACATTATTAGCTACTCCACAGGTGCCGTTTACTGGTGCTGGAGTCGCTGCTGCTCTTGTTGCTGTGCAGGCGGGACTAGAACTGCCTCCGTTTAAACCTCCACATGTCCAAGTCGTGGAACTGCCAGCTACTGGAAAAGCTGGGCTTGCAGGAGTTGTTGCCAAACTGCCAGCGCCGCACTTTGCTCCTGAAAAAGCCGTGGCAATAGAAGGATAATTTGTAGCAGCTGCTCCACAGGTACCGTTTACTGGTGTTGGTGTTGGAGTCGCAGCAACAATAGTGAAATTACTATTACTGGAATCGCCGACTGTACCTATACCCTCAGGACCGTTTGTAATACTAATAGAATATCTTCCGGCGGGGAGACTGCTTGGAATTGTCCATGAGTAGGATTTTCCAGTAATTACAGAAGCTATGGGGTTAATGTAACTTTGATCTAAATTAGCATAAGTGATATAGAATGTGGGAATACTGCCAGTGGAAGTCCATGTAATATTATGTGTTGAGCCAACTGCCCAACTTTCTCCTCCGTTTGGCGAAGTGACGGTGATTGACGGCTGGGTAGAAATTGCCGTGTTAAAAGTAGATGTCAACACATTATCATTTTCATTTGATTCTTTTACTTCATAGTTCGAATCTAAAACAATTTGAATTCTATTATTACCTGAAATATATCCATTACCTCCATTTGCTCCTACACCGCTTCTACTTCCTTTCCCACAATATTCTTCGCCGATAGAAAGAGAATTAAAGCCTGCTCCTCCAAAATCCCAAGAAGGATTATCTAAATTATAAAATTTTAAATAAAATTTACCTGCATCAGCATTTCCGATGTTCTTTATACAATAATCCATTCCAACATTTAAGGAATCAATTCTGTAAACCGAAAGTTTTGTAACAGTCAAATTAGGTAACGGAGTGGAAATACAATACGATGGGGTGATACAAGTATTTAGTAAGCCAGCTGGTCGGACTGGACACGGCTTATTATTTAGTTGATTTAGCAAACATTGTGTTTGGTACAATTGACATGCTAATCCCGTATCCGCCGCAATACTGAAATAATTATCGCTGTTATCATATAATGTTCCTCCATTACTAACATATAATTTGAATTTTCCCACAATAGGGGCAAGTCCGTATTGGTTTGGTATTTTCCAAGAATATGTACCTAAAGAAGCAGATATATTTTGTGCTAC
>CAIXXY010000007.1 GCA_903923535.1 Candidatus Staskawiczbacteria bacterium
CACAATATGCAGGACTTTCACCGTCATTTGGATCATACGACCATTGTAATCATTTCACTCTTTATGATATAAAACTCATTCTTAATAATCTCAATTTCAAAATAGAAAAAGTGGAGGGATTTCCGATAGGATTACCATATATCAATTTTATAACAAAAAGAATCCCACTTTACAAACTTTCCAACATATTTTCTTCAAACTTTAACATCTATGCCAAAAAAATAGGAAACTGTAAAAGTAAAGAACAACTAATAAAAAATCCAAACATGAAAGGTAAATGGAGATTGTAAAGGTGATTTAATGGACCCAGTAAAAAAATACTATGAAGCAAACCTGGATGGTTTGGAACATTTTGGTTTTGGCGACCACCACCAAAGAATTATAGATATGTTATCTAAGGAGAAAAAAGGCAAACTATTGGATGTAGGTTGTGGCAACGGTTTTCTCGCCAATGAGCTGAAAAAAATAGGGTATGATACATACGGAATAGATTTATCATCACAGCAGGTAAAAAGAGCAAAAAAAAGAGGCGTAAAAGCAAAACAGGGGTCTGCTGATGAAAAGTTCAGGCATAAAGATAATTTTTTTGATTGCGTTGTCGTATCAGAGGTCATAGAACACCTATTTGAGCCTGAGAATTGCTTAAGGGAATGTTATAGGGTATTGAAAAAAGGAGGCATATTGATAGTTGGAATCCCTAACACATCTTCGCTGCAGGCACGCCTAGCTATGTTTTTCCTTGGTGAATCTCAGTTTGTAACCTATCCGTATGTAACGCATCCACATATAAGGATGTTTTCTAAAGGATCTCTGATAAAATTATTAAAAAAACATAATTTCAAGCCACAAAAAACACGGGGAGCCAACTGGTTTATGTTCCAGTATACCAGAAAAAACGCCCAGATAATTAAAAACAACAAGCCAGTAGAATATAATTGGAATAGTTGGTTAAAAATTTTGTTCTGGATTAAATATAATATTTTTGGCCATTTCCCCATACTTTCGCAAACTATAATAGTAAAAAGTGTTAAGAACTGAAAATATAATAAAAGGCGTGAACAAAATGATAAAACTCATTAATTTACCCAGCCCATTTTTATTCGTGGATAAAGAACAAATACCTTTAGGTTTGCTCTACTTAGGCGCCGTATTAAAGAAAGAAGGCTGCGATGTAGAACTTATTGATTTAGCAGGTAAAGATGATTGGGCCAAGTCGCTTGAAATAGATAAGTCTGATTTAGTTGGTTTAAGCGTTACTACACCGCAATTTAACACTGCAAAAAAAATAAGAGAAATATATCCCGACGTACCGATAATAGCTGGTGGACCACAACCATCCATTGTTCCTGATCTGTATTTAAAAAATGGATTCACTGGGGTATGCATAGGAGAAGGAGAAAAAGCTATAATAAAGATGGCTAAAAATCCAAAAGGAATATATCAAGAACCCCTAATACAAAATCTAGATGAAATACCGTTTCCCGCTTGGGATTTAATAGATATAAAATCCTATAGGCAGACCTTCATGGGCAAAAAAATA
>CAIXXY010000008.1 GCA_903923535.1 Candidatus Staskawiczbacteria bacterium
ATCAAAAAATCCTCCGCCAGGGAGGATTTTGATGTAAAATTATATTTTGTTTATATTGTATTATTATGTATTATTCATCAAAAACCTCCTGGACTTTTATCCAATAAAAGAAGGCTTAACAATAAGTTTGTCAGAAGATTTACCCTGTTAAATAATTTCGCCGAAGGCGAAATTACCGCTTCGCGGTATTTAACTGGGTGAAACTTATTATTTTTATAAACCGTATTTTTCATTTAATTAAGATATACTACATTATTGCAAAAATAATCTTCTTTGTCAACTCTTTCACCTTGCGGTAAAACCCTGAAATAAAATTAATTTATTTTTTACAACGATTTTGAAGCTTCTGCAAGGTGAAGAGTCAATCCACAATTGTCGTATAATAAAATCTATCTTATTCGACAGGATTAACTATTACTTCGAAAGTTTCTGGATTAATTTCAAATTTGTCTCCTTTTTTAATTTTATCAGATAAAAGAGCTTCAGCAACTGCATTTTCTACTTTGTCTTGTATTACTCTTCTCATTTCCCTGGCGCCAAATTGCGGTTTATAAGAAAGCAAAACAATTTTTTCTTTCAATATATTTGTGACCTGGAAATCAATATCTTTTTCTTTTAAGTTTTTTTGCAAGCCCTGCAAAGACAATTGGGCTATCTGCATTAAATTATCTTTTGTCAAAGGATGAAAAATTACAGTGGCATCAAAACGATTGATAAATTCCGGCCTAAAAATATTTTTTTCGAAAAGATTATCCAATAATTTATCTTTTTCTATTTCCTGATTAGATTCAACCTGCTTGAAAATCATATCAGCTGCGGCATTTGAGGTGCAGATAATAATTGTATTTGTAAAAACAACCTTTCTGCCCTGGCCGTCTGTTATGTGTCCTTCGTCTAAAACTTGCAGAAATAAGTTCAGAATGTTTGGATGAGCTTTTTCAATTTCATCCAATAAAACCAAAGCAAATGGAGTTTCCCTTACTGGAGTTGTTAAAAGCCCCTGCATTTCTACCGGCGAAGTTGATCCGATTAATCTTTGAATGTCTGAAATTTCCTGAAACTCTGACATATCAAGCCGTATCATTTTTTGTTCAGAACCAAAATAAATTTGAGCCAAAGCTTTTGCAGTTTCTGTTTTGCCAACGCCCGTAGGACCTAAAAATAAAAATGTTCCCATGGGCCTTGTTTTTGAAGCAATTCCCATTCTTGCCCGTCTCATGGCAATTGATATTTCTTTTACCGCCTCTTCCTGGTTTATAATCCTGCCATGAATTAAATTTTCTAAATTAAGCAAAGTTTCCTTTTCTTTAAACTCCATTTTTCCTACCGGTATGCTTGTTCTCTTAGAAACAATTTCAGCTATATGGTGGGGCAAAACAATGGGGTACCCTTTGGGTCCTTTTGATTTTCGCACATAAATAACTGACTCGTCTAAAATATCCAAGGCCTTTTTGGGAAAAGGGAGAGAAGGCATGTATCTAGCAGTTAAATTCACTATTTCTCTTATGCTTGGATATAACACTAAAACTTTATGCACATATTCTAATTCTAAAGCAGAGGACTGCAAAATATTGATGGTTTCTTGCTCCGTAATTTCTAAAACCTCAACTTTCTCGAATAAATCTAAAAAAGATGCTTCTTTTTCTATATTTTTATGCAATCCTTCATACGACGTGATTCCGACAAATCTAAAGTTGGGCATAGGCAAATATTTCGATAATACTCCTGAAACATCAAAAGATCCTGCCTTTTGCACTTTTTGCCCGACAAAATTCTCAATGTCATCAATTACTAAAATTACATTACCTGACATTGCGACTTCTGAAAATATCTGGTCTAAAGTAGATTCCAATTTTTCAAAATCTGGAATTTGCGCAGCCAGCATAACAGCATCGAGTTCCACTACCCTCTTGTTATTTAATTCTGGCAAAGATGTTCCTAAATAACATTTCTGGGCTAAAGCCTGAATTATGCTTTTTCTGCCTGTTCCCTGGTTTCCAACAATTAAAACATTAGCCATAGAAGATTTGGCTAAGATTGTCTCAGTCTCCTCTATTTCTTTTTTATGGCCTATTATCTCCCTAAATCTCCATTTTGAAACAACTTTTCTCCAGTCAGTAGAAAATTTGTCTAAGGTTATAGTATATCCAGATGAAAAATCTTTTCCCAAAGAACCTTGCCTTAATAAATTTTCATATGTCCAGAATTTTCTGTTTTTTTCTGCTAAATCCTCTGCAGAATCCAGCCATGAAGTCAAATTTTCAACATCTTCCGGCTTTAAATCAAAATCGACTAAAAGTTTCTTAAAAAATTCATCTTCTCTTGCCAATCCGGCTAAAATTTCTTTTTCTCCAATGTAATTATGCTGCCTGTCTGCTGAAACTTTAATAGCTAACTTTATTGTTTTTTCAAAATCTTCTGAAAAAGAATCATCATCAGAATTTTTTTTAGGAATCTTTTCCAAATAATTTTTAAGATCATTCTGCAATTTTTTAGTATCCAGGCCCAAGCGGAAACAGATTAGATTTATATCCTTGCTTAATTTTATCGCAGAATAAAAAAGCGAGGCTGAATTAATTGGAATTTTCTTTTTTTTGCAAAAATTTATTGAATCTAAAATAATTATTGCGGCATTAAAATTCAAGAATTCAGCTAAATTATAATTATCCGGATTTACCCCCACACCAAACGAGCTCGAAGATTCTTGTGAGTCAATGACGTCTGTACTCGTTGTGGTGTGGGGGTGAAAAATTGCATCAGCAATATTTATTGCAATTTCCGGTTTTTTAATTTTTATTTCCAAAAATAAATCAAGATTCCAAAAAATAAGATAAAAAGATAAGAATAAAACCAGCATTTTTACAGCAAAATATCCGGAAGTAAAATTCAGGAAAGAAAATCCTATAAACAAAAGAGAGATTATAAGCAGAATTAGAAAAATATTTTCTAAAATTCCTGCAAACCTAAACAAAGGGAATTTTCCCCTTTTAACTGCCCTCAAAATTTCTGTATCTTTTAAATTAAAGTTGTTCATTTCAATACAATAAGACGAATATTAACCCGGCTATTATGATAAATGGAATTAACATCCATAATAAAAAAATAATCAATCCGGCAAAAATAACAAAAATCTGGAATAAAATTCCAGCTATAATCAAAACAATTCTCATTACAGCTCCTATAATCCTTGAAAATGCATTAGAAACAAGAGTGCTGAAAAATTCACCAACATCAAGCATCTTAGGATAATTCCATCTATATTTGCGCCATGGGGCAAAAAGCGATTTTAATAAAATCGGCAAAGAAAAATAATTCAAAGCAAATAGAATATGATTTTTCCAGACTGAAAGCAAAAATTTAGGCATTTCGTAAAAATGCCAAAAAAACCATAAAGAAAAAATATTTTGATCGTTATTTAATTCCATTGCAAATAGGTTTACTTAAGTAATTTTACACCAATTCCGGATATTGCGCCACCGGCAACAACTAAGATGCCTGCAAAAAGAGACCATGCAAATAAATTTAAAATTTTTGGAAAAGTATCAACCGGAATCATTTTACCAAATTGCTGGTTAATGGCGTCATTCAATTGCTTCTGCAAATCCTGATTTATAACATTCTGCGACTGAGGAATTATTTGCGTCTTAAAAATCAAAGGCGCTGAAGTTTTATCCATAAAGATATTGTAAGACTGGTAAATCACGCAAAAAATAATTACTAGTCCGATTATTAGTAAAGCATATCCTATAATTTTATTTGAAATCATTTTTTTATGATTTACCAATTCGCACGAATTGGTAAATCGATTAAATATTATTAAAATTTACTATTGTTTAATAATTCCAGACGAATATCTTCCGGTATTGGAATTTCCTCGCCGGGTTTAGAAATTCCAGGATATCGCCAAGCTGAAATTATTTTTCGGAAATCTTTTGTATCTTTGTACATTATCCAAATTTCACCGGGTACTCGTCTTGGTTTCTGCCATGCTTTTGTTAAGGTTATTTGTTTTGCCTTAAAAAATACTTTGTTGGTTCTCATCATTGCAAAAGTTCCCGGAACAATCCCCAACTCTCTGCGTTCTGGATTTGAAAGTATGCCCAGCAATTTCTGCTTTGAAAGCCCATACTGCTTCATTTTTATTTTTGAATGCTCTGTCCAAAAATATTTTTTAAATACGGCTGCCATGATTTTTTTATACTGAATTTATAGAAATGTGGGCGACACAGGACTTGAACCTGTAACCTTTCCGACTTGTCCGCCTAACTTTTGGGTGGGTGATGCTGGACTCGAACCAGCGACCTTTGCAATGTGAATGCAACGCTCTAACCAACTGAGCTAATCACCCAAAAGTTAAGCGGATGAATAAACGGAATGCTCCGCCATTGAGCTAGTCGCCCATATTCAGATATTTTATCACTTTTTAAACAAAAAAACAGAGGATTTTAATCCCCTGCTTTTTGTTTTAGATCTACTTAATCTCAACTTTAGCTCCAGCGGCTGCAAATTTCTTTGCAATTTCATCTGCCTCTTCTTTCTTGACGTCTTCTTTGATCATTTGAGATGCGCCGGCTGCTGCTGCGTCAACCAAGTCTTTTGATTCTTTCAATCCTTTTGCAGTAACGTCTCTTACAACCTTAATAACTTCAATTTTCTGCGCTCCAACTTCTTTCAATTCAATACTGAAAGCTGTTTTTTCTTCAACCGGGCCGGCTGCAGCTGCTGCAACTGCAACTGGAGCTGCTGCTGAAACGCCGAACTTAGCCTCCAAAACTTTCACTAGTTCTGCCAATTCTACGACTGGCATTTTTTCTATTTCAGAAACTAATTTCTGAAATTTCTCTGGTATTTGTACATTATTTTCTTCTGTCATAATTATGAAATTATTCTAATTATTCTAATTGCTCTAATTATTCTAAATAATTTTTAATATCTAATATCTAAAACATTTTAGAAATTAGGTATTAGGCATTTATATTTGATTAGGTCAATTAGAAATTAGGTTAATTAGGTTAATTTAATTATTTATTTTTTACTTTCTCTTATTTTATCCAATACTCTCACAAAGCTTGTTACCGGGCTATATATCGAGCCAACCAATCTGCCCAATAATTCATTCCTTGGCGGTATGTTTGCCAATTCCAATACTTTTGCCCTATCAATAAATCTGTTTTCAAAAATTCCTCCTAAAATCTTCAAATTTTCCTGCGTTTTTGCAAATGTGTTTGCAATTCTTGCCGGAGCTATCTCGTCTTCAATTCCAAAAACCAAAGCTAATTGTCCCGGAATACTGGATTTTATCTTGTTCCAGTAAGAGATATTCGACTGGCCGAAAGCGATTCTGACCAATGTTTTCTTTGCAATTTTTAAATTGCATCCGGCTTCCTTTAATGATTTTCTCAAGCTGAACATTTCCTTTGAAGGAACCTTTGAAAAATCAACAAAAATCACTGATTTCTGTTTTGAAACTTTTTCTTTTATGCTCTCTATTTGCTTTGTTTTTTGTTCTTTTGTAAGCGCCATGAATTTGCGAGCAAGCGAGCGAATTCACTTCGTAATTTTAGCATGATATATAGAATACCTTAATGCTAAAATTGCGCTCGAGTCCTTTCGCTGTTAATTTAATAAAAAAACTGTCTCCACAGACAGCAATAACTAGTAAAAAACTAGTTGATCTTGCCCGCCAAAGTTTTGCGAAGCAAAATTTAGGCGGGTAAACCTCGATGGGTCTTCTTCCCTTTTGGGATGCCCATTGTCTATGGCTTATTTTTAATTGTATTCTGTATCTTAATCTATTTTATATTACGTGTCAAGTCTTCGCCATACAAATTGTATAATGAAGACCCAATAGTCTACTTGCTAAGATATTTTGCTCTGGCCGCCTCGTGCTGTTCCAATGTTTCGCTGAAAACTGTTTTGCCATTTGATAAATAATACAGATATTTGGTTTGTGTCGGATAAATAGCGGCTATTATAGAATTAATGCCAGGATTTGAGATTGGTCCTTTGGGCAATCCCCTATATTTATAAGTGTTATACGGCGAATCAATTTGTATATCCTTTAATAATGCTCCGGGATCGTTTTTTCCAGTAATATAGTTGATCGTTGCGCATGATTGAAGAGGCATGTAAATTTCTAAACGCTTCCAAAAAATACCTGAAACAATTTTTTTATCTTCCAGATTTCTAACTTCTTTTTCAATTATTGACGCCATTGTTACTATATCAAAAATTGATTTCGGGGCACCCTTTGGGTCTTTTTTTATTTCGGTTCTCAATTCAGGCGTTAATTTTTTATCAAAATTTACCAGCATGGCGTTTAATATGTCTTCGCAGGTTTCGCCTTTGCTGATTTCGTAAGTATCCGGAAAAAGATAACCTTCAAGGCCGACATCTTTCGGCTTGTCTTGTAAAAAATCGAATTCATCTGAATAATCTTTCTGTGTGAGAGAAATGAAATAGCTTTGCTGGCAGATATTCTTTGATTCCAAATATTTTCCAATGTCTTTTACATCCCAGCCTTCCAGAATTTTGACTTCATCCTTAATTACATCCCCATACGCCATTTTATTTGTAATCTGGTAAATAGACATTCTGGGAGATAAATTATATTCGCCTGCCTGCAATTTAGAATGCTTTAAAGATAATATTGCATAAAACTTTAAAAAATAGCTGTTTCTGATTATGTTCAACTTCTGCAATTCATTGGCAATTTCATCATCTGACCATCCTTTTTGCACAGTAAAAATAATTTTTTCATGAGAATTTGGATTTATCGGAACGTAAATTTCAAAAAATATGAAAAAAATCAACAATAAAAAAACAATTCCGATTATTGATGTAATCTTTTCAAAAACTTTCAAAGAAATTTTAGAAAAATCCTTCTTCATAAATATCTAATTAACCTAATTATACTAATTAACCTAATTAAATAAAAATGTCTAAATCATAATGCCTAAAAAATGTTTTATAAATTAGACATTAGAAATTGATATTTGATTAGAATAAGAACCCTACGGGGAATCCGCCTATGGTCGTCAAATAGAAATTAGAATAATTAGAATAATTTTATAATAGCTTTCCTTGGCGCAAAATTTTCGCAACTGCCGCTGCTCTCGCTTCGCCTGCTTTTGTAAGAATAAAATAATTTTTCGGATCTCCAAGTATCAGTTTTTCATTGCGGAGCGCCCTCAAAGGCCTGTCTAATTTGCGGGAATCCGGCCAAATGGGATATCTTGTGAATCTTAATGTTTCAGGAAACAAAGTAAAACATTCTTTAACTAAACGCTCAAAACTGCATTGCTCATTATTTGAAACAATTGAATGTATGCAATATAAAATCAGATCGTTTACTGTCCCGATTTTATCGTGGATCCGCGACTTTGTCGGGAAAAAATTTGAATTTTTATTAATTTTATTCTTAATCATTTTTAGTGCAGACATCGTCGGTCTAGAACCTGGATTCCTAAGGGCAAATCTGACCTTTTGACGAATCCCAGTTCGAGGCCTCTCGGTCTTATGTTTATTAGCTGATTATAGCAAATTTAGACAAAATTGGAAGGATTTGGCGTGTCTCGCTTATTGTGATTTTGTTCTGCAAATAAGACAAATAATACACAAAAGGGTGTATTATTTCTGTGTCTTATTTAGATATTTTGTCGCACAATAAAATTGCCCTTAGGAATCGTCTCTTTGGCTATTTTCAACCTCTGGCGGTACTAATCTCCACTTCCCTCTTCTGGCAGGAATGAGTTTCTCAATAACAATATGGTTAGCCTCCTCTGAGCTTAGATGTATTGACGGATCAGTTACTTTGGCATTTTCTTTAAACTGACGTATATGCTCCATCAACTTTTCTTGTATTTCGGGGTTAACACTTATTGCATTACTATTTGCCTCGTTTCGCCAGCTTTTACCAGAATGCTTGTCCCATAACCTGGTCACAAGAAAATTAGAATCTAAGGGTGGCCTCGGAGCAAATCTCATTACTCCTTGTATCGTAACTTCGTCTGGCAATTTTGAATAATAATCGTTAAGTTTCTTAAAATCCTTTTTAAGATCGTAAGCGTTTATAAAACTTTGGTCGCTTTCAATAAATAGTGGTGCGACTTTTGCGTGTAGTTTATCCCCGGAAACAAAAACCATACAAAAAGGTAAATAATAAAGATATGCCATGTCTATCTTATTGCTTGGTCTTTCCTTAGAAATAAGGTTAGCGGCCACCGCAATATTAAAAAACAAATCTACACTAAAAACATGAGCTGAGTATGGTGCAAAATCTTTGAATAAACGCCTTCCTTGAATTTCCCAGCGCTTAATAATCTTTTCTTGTTGAAGCACCGGAACTGCTAAAATATCAAGTGCAGATCTTAATACAGCTTCTTTTTTATCTTCGTCTAGCAAGATATTATTTACTATCTGTTTCACGGCAGAAAGCGATTTTGGCCTGACTGCTAGTTCAAATAACTTATAATCTTTTAAGACTGAACTTAACAAATTTAAACGCCAAAGCTTAGCAGTTTGCCTCTCTAGGTCTAAAAATTCTTTGTGTTGCCACCTCTTAAAAGATTCCTCTTCGGGCGAAGATTTATAAAATATCCCTTTTTGATCTGCGGTGGCAACGGGAATACCGCCACTTATTATCATTTGCCTGTGTTTCATAGGAACGCTTTCACCCAATAATTCTCCTGCTATAAGATGTCTGTGATACACATTTGGTCTAGCTCCTAATATTGGCACCTTCTCTGCAATATTGCCCACAACTTGTTCTGGTGTCCGCCCATCTTTAATATTCTTTTCCAAATCAGCTAAGGTTTCTACAAAAAATATAGGAGTGATGTTTGTAATGAAAAAATTTTCAAGCCAACAGGATTCTTCAACATTAAGGCATTGCAAGGCAGATTTATCAAAAATTAATATTGGACCCATTTTTTTCTTTTAACTTTAACAAATCTTCGTCATTTTCGTATCCCCTTAGCCGACCAGATAAGATTCCTAACTTGTAGTATACTCCGTCGCTCATCAGTCGCCAATTAGTTTTTTCAAGATTTGTTTTAAAAATCTTTTTAAGGTTATGGATACTGTCGTACTCTACCCTATCTGGTTTACTATCCTGAGCTGTAAAATTAATTATTATGTCCCTGGCAATCTCCGGCTTTGAAAATTCAAGTTTCATATATCCCTCTTTCTCTATCGCCTGATTTAAAATTTTTGTTAGCTCTGCAATATTTAATTTTTTAATATCAGCTATCTTTTTCTTTACTTCCTCTTTTTTACCAAACTCTTTCATCATTTCTTCAAAATGTTTTATCCTGGCCATTCCTTCAACATATTTTTCGCCCTCTTCATTAGAGAGGCAAAATTCCTTGCGGTCTTTCGCGAAATTAGGATCTGGTTTTTCGGGCTCTAATTTTTTATCAAAATCCCAGACATCTTCTTTTTTATGTCCGCAGCTTTGACACAAATAAACAGTGGTTATTATGGTGCCATTTTTTGTAGCACTTTCTTTAATTGATTCGCCTTTACATTTTTCGCACTTAACTTTCAGCTTCCATTCTCTGCCGTCTTCCCATATACCTTTTCTTTTTTGGCACATCGGACACTCAAACATAAATACCACTTCGTCTTCTTTTTTATCCCAATCCATTAAAAAGTGCTTATCCATTACTGTCATAATAGAACTGCAATTGCTACAAAAAATATTCTTAGGCTCTTGAGCATTATCTAGTTTTGCATCTTTTTGCCGGTCGAGGTTCATCCACTCAGCTATGGTTCTATTTTTATCGGCATAGCGCTGACCTTTTATAACATAAAGCATCGTGGGGGCTACTATAGTAACTTTTAATTGATTTTTCAGCTTGGCAGTTTTATTTTCTTTATCATCGTCTTTCATTTCACCCCAATCCTTTGATACTCCGGACTTTACCCAATAACGGCACTCCTCAACCGTGCCACGATCATAGCGCTCAATATAATACGACTCGTCTTTTAGATATTTATAGTTTTCCATAATAATTAGCTTTAATATCTCGCTAAATTCGGCTCTTGTCAAACTCTAACACGGTTAAAAATCAAACTCAAAAGTCTTGACAAGGGGCCATTAAGAGGAATATAATTAGAGTAGAATAAGTTATTTAAAAATTGAAAAAGATCAGGTCAAATGTTTATTTGCAAATGTTCTTGCGCTCTTCCGCAAGTAAAAATGGAAGTAAAAAAACATTGCAAATGACTATTGGACATCTTTATCGTCAAACTAAAACTTTATTTTGTAGATATCTCGCTATCTTCTGCGAGTAAAGAAATGGAAGTCAAAGCTATCGTAAATAAAATTTTAGTTTTTCTGAGAGTAATTTTCACTCTCGGGGGAACTAAATATTCTTTACCTTTAGCTTACTAGAATAGCTGTAATTAAAAAAGACTATTTAGTGTCATAAGATTAATTCTTGTGCCCCTGAATGGTCTTTTTTGTTTTTAAAAGCGACTGGCTTATCCAGCGGTAGTTAATAATATTAAAAACAAAAAAATGAATAAAAAAACACAAAGTAAACTTAAAGTAGAATACGTTTCGATAACCGAACTCCATGTATCAGAATACAACCCCCGCAAATGGAGCAAGGAAGCAGCTATTCAATTAAAGGAAAGTATTAAGAAATATGGGATTGTTGATCCCCTCTTAGTTAACTCAGCTACCAACAGAAAAGGAATTGTCATTGGCGGACATTTTAGGTTGTCGGTTATCAAAGAGCTGGGATACAAAGAAGTACCCGTCGTCTACTTAAATATTCCAGACCTAGAAAAAGAAAAAGAACTAAATATCCGGCTCAATAAAAATACTGGAGAATTTGACTGGGCCTTGCTGGCAAAACTGGACGAAGCATTTTTATCGCAAGTCGGATTTTTATCTGAAGAGTTGGATGACATTTTCCAAATCGAAGATACCCCGGAGCAATTTGATTTGGAAAAAGAGCTTAGAAAGTTGGACATTACCAAGATTGAAATACAGAAAGGAGATGTTTACGACTTAAATGGCAGCCACCTAATGTGCGGTGACTCCACAATCGCAGAAAATGTAAAAAAACTTATGGGCGATGAAAGGGCTAGTATGTGTTTTACCGATCCGCCGTATATTTTAGACTACCTGCATGGAAAGAAGAAAAATGGTAAAGCCATCACCGGTTTTGGAGCCAAAAGGGACCGACGATATTTAGAGACCGATTCCCTACCGGATAATTTCACTGAGCTTTGGATGAAAAACATAAAAGATGTTGCCAAAGAAGATTTTCATATAATCGTTTATGAAAACTGGAAGAATATCAGGACTATTTGGAATGAAATGGAAAAATATTGGAAAGTGAAAAATATGATAGTCTGGCACTTGCCAAACCGAGTACAGGGATTTGCCGCCAAGTATAAGTTCTTTAACAAGCATGATATTGCCATGGTCGGACAATCCGGGGACCCAGTTACAAACGACGAGCCAGAGTCAGAACTGCTTCAAAACGATTATGAAACTGCTCTCTACGCCATTTCTGGCAAACCGCATTGGGAGGGATACGAGAAAGGCAAAAAGATTTGCCCGACAGATTTCTTAGAGTTTAAAGCAGCCGATGAAAAATCCAGCGGACAAGGCATCATATTCGGCACAAAGCCCATAGAAATCCTAATCCCCTACATTAAAGTTTTGACTAAACGAGACGATCTTATAGTAGAACCGTTTGGTGGATCGGGCTCCACCTTAATCGCTGCAATAAAAATGAAAAGGAGGTGCTACCTCATGGAAAAGTCGCCAGTATATGCGGAGGTCATTAAAAATCGATGGGAAAAATTAACAGGGCTAAAAGCTCAAAAAATATATGGAAACTAATACTTCTTATAATCAAACCGTACAGCAAAGACAGGGGAAAAATAAAAAGTCTTTGCTCAACACATTAAAGGAAATGCCCATCATTGAAGTTGCAGTAAAAAGGGTTGGCATCAGCAGAGATACATATTACCGCTGGAGGCAGGATGACCAAGAATTCTTTCAGCAAAGCGAAGATGCTATATTGCAGGGCATTGAGTTTATCAATGACATGAGCGAATCACAGCTCATCACGTTGATTAGAGAAAAAAAAGATGCCGGCGATTGCTTTGTGGTTGAAACACAATAATTTGAGATATATGAAAAATGGCCGGAATGAAAAGGAAGACCCTGGCCCAAATACAATTATCTTAACAGATGACTAATATGAAAAACTACAAAAAAGAAATCACTTTTAACGAAATCTGTAACTTTACAGAAAAACAAAAAGAAGCCTGCATAGCAGTTAGAAAATATAAATTTGTGTTATTCGGAGGCGCGATGGGTGGCGGAAAATCATATTTTCTAAGATGGCAATTAATACGTCTCCTTTTGGAATTTAATGCCAAAGAAATTAAGCATGTGACTGTTGGCTTGTTTTGCGAGGACTACCCTTCTCTTGATGACAGGCATCTTTCAAAAGTAAAGTTTGAATTCCCATGTTGGCTTGGAAATTATAACTCAAGCGAACGTAATTTTGTTTTGAGAGAAAAATGGGGCGGAGGCATACTTGCTTTCAGAAACCTTGATGATGTTTCCAAGTATCAATCCTCAGAGTTTGCTGCCATTGCGGTTGATGAGCTCACAAGGAACAAGGAAGAAATATTTATTACCCTACGCACGCGACTCCGCTGGCCGAAAATAGAGGGCACTCGGTTTATAGCCGCCAGTAACCCCGGAGGCATTGGACACGAATGGGTCAAAAAATTATGGATTGATAAAGTATGCTATCCAAACGAAAAACAAGCAGATCAGTTTGTTTATATCCCGGCACTACTCAAAGACAATCCACATATTGACCCTTCCTATATAGAGCAGATAGAAAGCATACCTGATGAAAAAAAACGAAATGCCTATTTAAACGGTAATTGGGACATTTTTGAAGGCCAGTATTTTAGCGAGTGGGACAGAGAAAAGCACGTGATTAAACCATTCAAAATTCCTGATTCTTGGTTTTGCTTTAGGTCTATTGATGTAAGCGGAAGATCCGGCATCACTTCCTGCCATTGGTATGCATTAGATCATAGCGGTAATGTTTGGGTGTACAGAGAACATTACGCAACGGGTTTAGATTCTGACCAGCATGCCGAAAGGATAAAGGAATTAAGCGAGAATGAAGAATATAGATATACTGTATACGATAATTCTGCAGATGCTAAACTCGGCTTGCCAGAGACTACATCCGAGATATACCTTCGCCATGGAGTTAATCTAGATGTGCCATCAAGCAAAAAAAGGGTAATGGGCTGGGACGTTGTTCACCAGTACATGCGTTGCGATGAAAACAACGAACCGAAGTTGAAAATTTTTGAAAACTGTCCGAATATGATCCGAGCCATACCAATGCTTATTCATGACGAAAATAACAAAGATGACGTTGATCCAAGGGGAGAATGTCACGCAGCCGATGATTTGCGTTACTTTTTGCAGACCCTAAGGGAACAAAAATCGCCGAGGCCGTTAACTCCGGTGCAAAAAAGACTTTTAGAAATAAGAGAATCTGCGGGCTATGAAAATCCTTACGACGGACTGTTCCAAGATGAAACAGAGTAGAAAGTCTAACCCATAAACTAAAAAGCCCAAGTTGGGCTTTTTAGTTTACTATTTTTAAATATAGTATTTTATTTATGGAATAAACTACTAATCCAATTAATAAAACGCTCAAAAATAGACGACCTTTTTACTGGCTGATCCTTCACTGGTTCTATGTTTTGCTTATTTTGATCAGAATTTGTTTCTTGGATAATGTTATTAGAATCGACAACAACTGATTTTTTCTGTGTTTGGCTTAGTGTTTGATTTTGAGTTTCAGTGTTTTTGCTACCAGCAACAAGAAATTGCAAACTCCCAAGTTTTTTTAAATCTATACTCTCTAAAATAGATGACACTCTAGAATAATTATTACTACCGCCACCGCCATAAGTTATATTAGAGGTATTTCCCAACCAAGAGTTAACGGTGTTTATAGATAATATGTAGCCCAAAGAATTCAATTGTCCTTTTACTACCGCAGATGGTATGCCAACGAATGTGCCATTATTTGAATAAGCTCCTCCACCAGAGTTGCCGTGCTCAAGAATAGCAGTTGTTTTTAAATAGCTTCCATCTACTCCGCTGAAATCACCGCTTGTATAAGTAATATCTGTGCCGAATATAGCTGGATACCCATAAACATTAATTTTTGTGCCCAATTGAAGGTTGCTATTACCACTTGCAATGTTTATATATGTAAGTTGTTGGTTATTCGGATTCCTGAGTTTTAAAACAGCTATATCTTCAGTAGAAGAAACTTTTAAAATATCTGCTATCTGTCTGTCTCCAAAATATGGTTTGTCGTTTAGGTTATTTATAAACCCAACAAAACAGCCAACAGTTCCGTTGACTACATGTTTGTTAGTTAAAATTAAACCGCTGGCATCAATAATTGTACCCGAACCCTGCATGCCAGTATTTGCATCAAAAAGACACATAAGTTTAACAGTTGCTTTTATTATTGTATCTTGATTTGAAACTTCATCATTACCGCTTGGCGGAGTTTGTGGAGTTAGTCTATTTGGCGGTGTGCAATATTGGTCTGTTATTGGCGGTAGCGTTACTACACTTGGGCAATCAAAAGTTATTCTGCAACTTCTACTTTGCACACCAGATGGGGAGCAGGCGTTCCAATCTCCGCAAGCCCATGTATCTGCGGTGCAGGTTGGTTGTGGCGGTATGCAACTTTGAGAACTCGCTGGCGAAGGCGTAGTGGCTGTCGGACAATCAAATGTTTTATTACAGGTTCTATTTTGCAAACCATGAGCAGAACAATCACCCCAACCTCCGCAAGACCAAGTATCAGAAGTACAAGGAGAAATATAGGTGCAAGATTGTGTAGTTGCTGGAGATGATGTTCCCCCTTCGCAATCTGAAATTTTATTACAAGCCCTTGTTTGATTATTGTTTGACGAACAAGTACTCCAAACACCGCAAGAATAATCATTAGTGGTGCAGGCGGGTATATAACTACAACTTTGAGTTAAAGCTGGATTGCCACCGACGCAAGTTTCGGGGAAAGAATTTGTGATAGTCCTTGTTTGTTGCCCATTGGCCGAGCATATTCCCCAACTAGAGTATGTCCATGAATTACATATAGGGAGTTCGATTTTTATGGGAAATAAATTACTGCAGTACATCCTTGTATCGGGCAAACGCGCTGCAACGATTAAATTTGTATTGCCGGCAAAAGCATAGGAAAAACCGGTAAGCTTTATACGTATTTGAGTATCCGACCAACTAATAATCTGATGTGGCCAAAATGGTTGAATATAGTCCGTCATTGTACCAACCTGGCCACTCACTCCTGTCCCAAAGCCGGAGCCATTAATTACAATTTCGTCGTCTGCATGGGCCGTCGAGGGTATGACCGATGTTATGACTGCCGAACCAAGCTTCTTGCCAATGATAGTAAATGGGGCCGATTCTGCGCCTGAACTCATTTTAATCTTGAACGAATTTACTCCTTCTTGCAGCAAATTCGGTGGTATTAGATAAGTGTCAAAATTAATAAATATCGATCCTTCCTGCCATATTTGACTAACCAACGGAGATGTTATGTTAAGTTTCTGATTTGTATTTACATTAATTATTTCTCCCGGCGTAAATCCAAAGTTATTACCAGAAATTAGTATATTAAAACCAGCGTCAATAGATACTTCTTCCGGTGAAATCGTAGTAATTATCGGTAAATTTTCTTCTGCAAAAACAAAGCCACTCGATATAAAATTCGAAGAGAATGTGAAAAAAATAATACTGGCAGAAAGCAAAATGAGAAAGAAATATTTTTTCATAGTTTTATTTTTTTAATAATCATAATTAGTTTAGTTTAATAATTTTAGAATGACCCGTTGTTTAACCAATTCTCAGCGCTGTTTCTATCTCCTATTTCATCAATAAGGCCGTTTTCTTTGGCGGCTACGCCAAGCATTGTGGAACCATCAGCCAATTTTCTAACTTTCTCAATGTCTAAATTTCTATTAGTCGCTACATTTTTTATAAACGCTTCGTACATTAAATTGTTATCTCGCATAAACAATTCCTTTTCTTCGTCAGTTAACGGCCTGTCTGGATCTCCAGCATCCTTAAATTTACCAGAAGATAATTGCTGATAAATAATACCCTCGTCTATGTTTTTTTGGGAGTAATCTAAATAAGACATTGTGACTCCTATGCCCCCGATATCAGAAAGCTCGCTGGCAAATATCCTATCTGCTGCTGTTGCTATAAGATAACCTCCCGACACTGCACTTTCTCTAACAACGGCCACAGTTGGCTTATTTAAGTTCTTTATAGCATTCATTATTTCTTCTGAGGCCTCTGGACTACCTCCATTAGAATTTATCTCTATAATTACTCCTCTTAAAAAGGGGTCTTCTTTTATATCATTTATACAAGCCACAACTTCTTCTGATGATACTCCGTCATAAGCGTCTGAGTTGTCTGGTTCAGATGATTTGGGTACTTTTACAAAATAAGGAGTTATCTCTCCTCTTATCTCTATAGTGGCAATGCCGCCATCTTTTTTGCACGGCCCCTCTGTAAAATTTTTAACATCTACCCAAAAATGTGAAGCTTTTTCGCCCCAAAAATACAAAGCAGTTGCAACTACAAAAACAGCTAAAACAATTATTAAAATTTTCTTAACTTTTTCTTTATTCATAGATTTATTTGTTAGTTTCTTTAGATTTATCACCCAAAATTACAAAAAAGATAAGAGCAGGAATCGCTAAGACCATCCAACTTAATACATCTGAAAGAAGCATTTTACCAAGAAGAAAGTCCATATTACTATAATCTCCGCTATATTTCCCCCAAAGAAAAGCATCAAGCAAAAGTTGGTTAAATTTAAAATACCAAAGGAGAAATGCCAGAAATATCAGAAAACAGCCCACCACATAAGCACTTATAACTATTTTCCGAGCTTTATTCATAAATTTATTTAACTTTATTTCTGTAACCGAGTATGCCCTTCATAAAAATGACAAAACCCAATAAAGGTAGAAAAACAGCCCAAAGATTGAAACCTATTAATTCTCCTGAGCTCCAATTATTTAGGTTAGAAAAATCATTAACAAAAACAAAGAGCATTAATATTATTCCTATACCTATTTCATTTATATATTTTTTCATAAATTATTTTTTATTACTTAATTGGAAAATACTTGCTTAAAAGCTTAATCCTTTTTCCAGCGTTCGGCATATCTAAAATTATTTCTTTTTCTTTGATGGATCGTAAATAATTAGACATGGAAAATACATTTAACTTTTTGAATTTTTTAATATTCACATCTATATTAAAAAATGGGTCTAATTTTATGCCGTCTTTAGACAAAACAATCCAATAAATAATTAAGGGTTCGACGGTCGCATTATTAGGAAAATCTATTGGCTTCTTCCTCATAGGGTAAAAAACCTTGTTCTCTCCATTTTTCTTCCTATCCAGTAAATGTTTCCTTCTATCTTTCCAGTTCAATAAACCCGTAGCCGGTATGGTCGCAAAATCTGTTCCAACTGTATGAAGGCCTAAGGCATAAGCTGACCAATTTTTTATTTCTGTTTGGTATGCCGTAACCTTATTTTTTGATTTCTCAACATAGATCCAACGATCGAGTCTCGGACCCTTTAATTTTCCGTCAGATACTAATAAAGAAGAGCTAACTGTAACTTTTTTGTTAAAAGATCTTTCATAACAGCGCTTGAACAAAGCTGCGCCAAGATCTTCACCCACCACGCTAATTACTGGGCTGATATCATGTCTTACGTCATCCTTTTTATTATCAAAAAAATCTAACAATTCTTTAACGTTTAGTTTCATAAACTATTTTCAATTTTTTAAAAGAGTCTGCCCTTGAATAAAACCGACCATATCAATTATTTTAGCTTTTGTATAGTTTCTCTTCGTGTCTTCACCCGAATCAAAATCTAGGGTACATATTTTTTTGCTCTCATCGTAGATAATTCTTTGATTATCTTTGTAGAAATTCTCGATCCCTTCGAGAGATTCTTTATTAAAAGTCTGACATATCCTTTTCTCCTTGAGAAATCTTTTAAAATTGGTGTCGTAAGCCGGAACGTTTCCAAATATTCCCAACATTATTTTAGTGACCAAAGTATCCCATGTTTTTGCATTATTTTTTCCCAAAGTCTTGATCGCCCTTTCCTTAAATTTAATTAGTATTTTAATATTTTCTGCCTCATTATAATTATCAACATCAATATTCCAAATACGTTTATCAAAATTACTTATCTCTTTTATTAGTTCGGAATAATGCCGAACACTTTTTTCTAATAAAAATGATGCTCCACGTAGCATCCCCCAGCTTGCTAAATAAAAACCTAATTGAAGGCAACTATTCTGAATATTGACTGGGTTTGCGATATCTGCCTTATTCTTAAAACCTTGAAAATAGTTAAAACAATAATCAAAGGATGCGTATCTTTCATTAGATTTCCTGTCTTTCCCAAAAATTTCTAAATTTTTGTTAATATCACACATAGTTGATAACTTTATCGCGGGGAAACAAAAAAGGTCTCCCGACACAGCGGCAATCCCTTTCGGAATCACCCTACACCCTTTCGGATATAGACCTAGACAATAAGCGCTGGTCAGAAGACCATCTTTATTGTCTAGGAATTTTTTGCCATGCCCGAAATTATTATTTCGAGTTTAGGCCCATTATTAAATTGTAATTTTATGTTAGCTCAATTTTCATTCTTTGTGAAGTCCGAGTTACCGACAGCTTACCAACCTACATTATTCTTCAATTTCTGGCACTACTTCTTTTTTAATTTCTTCAAATTCATTTTCTATCTCTTTCAACCTATCCTTACTAGCTTTTATAATGGCGACTGCTTCTTTCACTTTTTCTAACCCTTGCTCTATATCTCCTGCATTATTTCTCTCTTCAAACCAACTTGTTATTTCCCCCAATTTTTTAAGATTCTCGCTTAAATTTTTGACGTTCTGTTTTTCTTTTTCCATATTTTATTTGTTAATTTTATTAATATTTTTTACCTCTGAAAGAATATTACCGTCTTTTATTCTAATATTTAAATCTTCGCCGATAACAACATCTTTAACTTCTCTAACTATTTTATTTCCAATTGTAATAATACTATACCCTAAATCAAGTTGTCGCTCCGGGTTATTAATAAGAATAATTTTTTCTGATTGATATAAACTTTGCTTGTTGATTAATAATAAATAGTTAAAACCATCGATGCACCTTTTATAAAAATTACTAAATTCTATTTTTTTATTTAATAATAAATTTCTGAAATTCTGAATTGAAATAATTGTTTGATTTTTAACTATGTTATATTTCTCATAAACTAAATTTTTGTAATCTTTAACAATATCTAATGATTTTTTAACTAACGAATCTGCATCGTATAAAATAGTTTCATAACTACCAATGATATTCCTTTCTTGCCTTTCTAAAAAAAGTAATGCTCTTTTCCATGATTCGCTTAATGTAGTTGCGGCGATGCTGGGAGTCGAAACTTCCAAATCAGCGGCTAACGAAACTAATGGCACATCTTTATGATGACCAATTGCTGCTATTACTGGAACCGGAAAATTTACCACCTCCCTGATCAATAATTCATTATTGAATGGCATCAAGGGCATCAAGGTTTCTAAAGAGCCTCCGCCCCGCATAATGACTAATACTTCTATGTCTTCCTTTCTTAACATTTTGATTGCCGCCAAAAGATCAGCAATTGCTGATTGACCATCAACGCGCGAATCAACCATTTTTACCTTAAAACCAAATTTACCTAAATTATTAGAAAAATCGGCAATAACTGCTCCTCCTCTTAACGAAGTTATGACCCCGATTTTGTGAGGATAAAGTGGTATTTTTCGTTTTCTTTCTTCGGCAAAAAGACCTTCTTCAGTTAGTTTCTTTTTCAGTTTTTCATATTCCTTCCTTAAAACCCCTTCTCCGGAGTATTCGATCACTTCTGCTATAAATGCAAAACTATATATCTTATGCAAATTAGGATATCCCTCAGCAATAATTTTTAATCCCTCTTCCAATTTAATCCCATAAATGTCGTATTTATCTTTATATATCAAACACTTCAAGACACTCTGACCCTTTTCGTCTTTCAAGTAAAAATATACATTGCCCGTGGGACCCATGTCTACTTTGCTTACCTCACCAATAATTTTTGCCGGGAATCTTCTTAATCCTTGGTTAACTAGGTCAATATATTCTGAAATAGAAAAAATCTTTTCTTCCATTTTTTTATTTCTCACTTAATTTTTTAGACAAATCATCTACCCAACGACAAATTCCTTTACAATTTGGATTGGGTGAAGGAGGATTTTTATTATCAATTATTTTTCTCGCTTTTTTAAGCAAATTGGAAATTATTTCTGGTTTAATATTAATTTCTTTATTGTTACTTATAAATGTTAGCTTGAAACCGTTGTCGTCGTCTAGCTCTTCCTTCGGCTCGCAATAAATAAGAGTCAATTTAGAAATAGGTTTTAAGCCTTGATGCGGTAAAGCAAGGGCGTAGGCATTGAGCTGAACTTCGTACATTGGAAATAATTTGTCTTGGGTTTCAGTAAATTTAGATGTTTTATAGTCAACGATGTGGAAAGAGCCATCTTTTAGTTCAAAAACATCATCCGGGGTACCAGTGAGGATCCAATCGCCACAATCTTCCATGGAGACGCTTATCTTTTTAAAATCAGCTATACTCTTAACGTTTTCTATTTTAAGCCAATCGGGCAAAATACCCCTCTCTAAAAATGACCTTCTAACACTTTTTTTAGATAAACTATCAAGGGTACTGAATATACCAGGAAACACGCCGGGGGCTTTCCCGTTATGTCTCTCTAGCCAAAAACAACGCGGGCAAAAATCCTCTAGGGCGAGCGATCCCAAATCTTTACCGCTTATAATTTTTGTTTGATCTTGTCTAGCCATAATTTTTATTTATAAATTATTTTTTAAATGGATTAAATTTAGGATCTTTTACCAAGTGATCTTTTAAAAAATCTACTGCTTTTTGAGAGTATCTGTTGACTTTACTATTTTTAGACGATCTTACTGCCTGATGGAAAATATCATTACCTTTTAATCCAAGCTTATTTATAGATTTCGCTGTAAATTGCCTACTCCTCCCAATTATATTAGCAATTTCGTAATTTAAGTATGGGTAGTCATCTTCAATTTCTGTCTTTTTGATCATTACCGGCAGAGCACTACCAGCTTTATTTTTTCCTTTCCTTAAATTTATATCAGCGGTGTAACCTTTTGGGGCTTGAACTGGTACGACAACAACCATGTTGGCGTTTTTGATAAAATCAGATATTTTCAAATGAGGATATAGTCTCTTTTTCCTTCCTAAATTTTTAATCTCCTCTTCAAATTTATTTTGCACAATATATTGACCACCATTAAATCTGATACCTCTTTCTAAAAGCCATACCAATTCTTGCTCTTTACTCCCCCGTCGTTTGCTTTTAGATATTAATTTTTGCACTTTATCGGCGTAAGTGGTAAATGTGTCGAAGCTTATAGATAGAAAATTACCACTACATCTTTTTGAGTATGCAGGGAATTCTGAAATCACTAGATCTTTGAAGAACTTCACCGCATAAAATTCCAGATGGAATATAATCTCAAGAGGAGTCTGAGGTACTATAGAATGTATTGCCGCGTTTCTTAAAGAAATTATTTGCTGTATATGTTGAGCTTGGTTGTCTTTTAGGTAGTTACTTGTAACCAGTTTCAAAATAGCATCTTCGGCTGAGATAGATCGTCCGTCCTGATATTCAATTGTTGTTTTGTCTCTTAATAATATTGCTTTCGATATCAACTCCCACGCATTAGTTATTAAAATTAAAGACTCTTCAATTTTATAGATGTCGTGTACGCTGTTTATTCTATCTATTGCAGAAAGAAGAGCGTTTATGCTTCTTTCCAAATAAATAAGATATTTTCTTTTTGTCTTTTTTCTTGTGCTCATTTATAACTTATTTTTCATTTCTCAATTAATTTTTTAGCTTTTTAAAATATCATCAATTTTTTCCATGATTCGAGCTGTTTCTACTAACGCAATGATTATTTTTTGATAATGTTCAATATCGTCGTTGGTTAGTTTGCGACCCTTGCGGTCTTTGAGCCACTTTTGAGCTGGCTGATAACCGCCTATATAAAAATTCCATGCAATTTCCGGAACATCGCCAAAATACTGTGTTTTGTTTATATAAACATTTCCGTTTTTATATTCAACCTTTTCAACAAGATTGTCTCCGGCAACAGAATAAGAAGTAATCGGCTTGTCTAATTTTGGCAATTCAAACAAATGCAATTCGCGAAGTTCTTTCCCGAGTTCAGCAAGCTTTGCAAAAGTTTTTTTGTCGATTGGATACGGAACGCGAGGAAAATCTATTTTCAAAAATTCCTTGTACCTCTCGCGATATTTTGGCGAATGCAATACCGCATAAATATAATCCAAAATATCTTCGGGCGAAACTCTCCCAGTAATTTTTTCTATTCCAGATACAACTTCCCTTTTTAAGTTTGTAATTTTTGTTCCATCTTCGGCATATAAATAAAGTGGGAAAACATAATCAGTCCCAAGTGATCCGGGGTTTGAATAGGTTCTTAAATCAGAAATATATTTTGAAACTAGACATGTATCTTCGAAAATTTGGTTTCTACATGTTATCAAAATAATATTTTCTTTGTTTAAAATATTTTTATTTATTTTTTCCCTTGGGTAAGCAATTAATCCTTTCGATCTCTGCGTATAGGCGGTAAAACGGACATCGAATGGTCTATATAAAATATTAGATACAGCATATCCTTTTAATAAATCCTTTTTTACCCAATCAACTTTCCAATCTCTCCCATCATCTGGTAAGCCATATTTTGCTCTTAAAACTCCTGCTTCTAGATTTAAAATATCTTTAATTTTTTCTTCCTGCTCGATAGCCGTAAAAGAGATAGCAATATCATCTCTCTTCGTTTGTATTCCAGAATTATTTTCTAAAAATATTTCGGTCATAGAAAATCCTTTTTCATATTCTTCGTGCGTAGAAAAATCCTTTGGAACGAAAAAATAATACGGCTCGGAATAATTAAGATTTTTCCACTTAATAGTTTTTAAGTCGCTTTTATCCAATGTCTCAAATTTTACCTCTCTTTTTCCATAAATTTCCGAATGGAAAACTTTACCCAAACCTTTTTTCTCGCCCTCTTTGCGGACAAATATAGAAATGGAAACTCCTTGCATGATATTAAAAACATTTTCGTCCTTGCCACCATCGGAAGCTTTTTCTTTTTTCTTTGAATTTCCATGTAAATCTAAAATATAAATTTCGTCAAAAGTTTCAAGCAAGTGTTTTCTCATTTGCCTGTGAGTAATTCCGTCTATAAAAGAATTATTGGTAATCATTGCAACGATTCCGCTTTTATTTTTTTCAATAAAATGCTCGGCAAAACGGATAAACTTTATGTAATCGTCGTCAAGGTTTATTTTTCGCTCACCAAGCCCTTTTTTATAATCCTTTATTAAATTTAAAATCCACTCACCCTTATTTGATGAGCTAATTGAATATGGCGGATTTCCAACCACAACCATTATTGGTTTTTCATTTTTTATTTTCGACGCTTCTTTTGCTTCTTCGGCGATGCTGGCGGCAAAATCAAAAGCCAAGAGTTCGGGCTGTCTGCCGATGTCTTCAAGAGAATTTGTAAGATAAATTCCAAGACGCGCCTTGCCGGAGCGAGTTTCGTTAAAATACAAAAAACCAGTCTCTTTTAGGGCCATAGTTAATTTTAGATGAGCTATAGTATATGGTGCCATCATAAGCTCAAAACCATAAAGCCGGGGAAGTAAATTATGATGAACATACGATGGCCAACTGCCCTGCTGTTTGTTTTTTACTATCCTAATATAAATTTTTCTAATAACGTCGCTGATAAATGTTCCTGTGCCAACGGCAGGATCGATAATTTGAACCCGATGAACACCGCCCACTGTTTTTGAAGTGTCAGCCAACCCCGAAGCAAGGCCGAATTCCTTTTCAAGTAAATAATCTACGGAACGCACAATAAATTGAACAACCGGAAGGGGCGTATAATAAGCTCCCATTTTTTTTCGTAAAGTTTCGTCATATTCCTCCAGAAAATCTTCGTAAAAATGAATAACTGGATCCGGGCCCCTATGAGTATTACCCCACAAATCTTTTTTAAAATATTGGTTCATAAGTTCTTGGACATCGGCATGGGAAAAAACCTCGCATAATTCATCAACAATATATGCAATACGCTTCTCGAAACTTCGTCCTGCAATATGGTCAAAAAAATTTCCCAAAAATGGATTGGACGCTGGAATAAGGTCGCGAGCTTCTTGCCGAGTGAATGATCCTGGAGATTTATCGTAGAACCTTGCAACAAAAAGACCATATACAAGTGTTTGTGCATACATATCCGCAAACGATTCTATTGTAAGATCGTGGACAAGAAGTTTTTTTATCGTTTCATATACGCGGAAAAGTTCATTGTTTTTATCTGATTCAACAGCCAAAAATTGTTTTATATTGTCTCTTATCCTACGAGCCTTGCCACCCATGATTTTTGCAAGGTGCTGACCAGATTTTATCTTTTCTTTCTGCGACTGAGAAAAATCAAAAAGTGTTTTGGTGACATGGTCATAATTTTCTGGAATTGGGTTGATTGTTCTATTTTTAATATCATATTCGGCTATTTTTATTGGTTCTTCATACTTAATTCCATTTCTATAAAAACGAAATTCTACATAATCCGTCAAAACTAAATTCGTATATCCGTAATACCTTGCCATCTGTTCAGATTTCTCGACCTTATCTAAAGACACACCGATGTCTTTTGCCTCAATATATAAAATTGGTATTTCGTGATTATAAACCACAAAATCCGGTTTATTACCGTCCATTGACTTTGCATCGTGATCAATTCTTGATACTTTTAAGGTTTCGAAAAACCCTTTGAGCAAGGACTCAAAATCAGAACGATAACCCATTTCACTTGTTTCCTCGTGCGAAAATTTAGAGGCGACTGATTGGATATATTTTTCGAAAATATCTTTCATATTTTTCATTAATTTAACCACAAATTAGACATTTTTTCAAATTTTTAGCTGATGGGTTATCGACTATCTAGGTCTGGACTACCTTGCACAATTGCGTCATTCCTTGATGTAGAAAGGTCGAATATGTACTATTAAAAACTAACAAAATCATGCAACAAACAACAACGCAATTCAGTGGCCACACGGCACCAACCATTGTCACTACTCCTATCAAGTACTGCCTTTATGCTCGAAAAAGCACTGAGTCCGAGGAACGCCAGATCTTGAGCATTGATAGCCAAATAAAAGAAATGTTGGCTGTCGCACAACAAGGAAACCTGGATATTGTAGAAATCAAACGCGAATCCCATTCTTCAAAGGAGGTTGGTCAAAGACCTATATTTAACCAAATGATTTCCGAAGTCCGGGAAGGAAAATACAACGGCATTCTGACCTGGGCGCCAGACCGATTGAGCAGAAATGCCGGCGACTTAGGATCGATGGTTGATTTGATGGATCAGAAACTATTGGTGGAAATAAGAACACACAGCCAAGTGTTTACCAATAATCCAAACGAGAAGTTTCTGCTCATGATCCTCGGAAGCCAGGCAAAGCTAGAAAATGATAATAGAGGTATAAATGTGAAACGTGGGATGAAAACAAAATGCGAAATGGGCTGGAGGCCTGGAACTGCTCCAACCGGGTATTTGAACGAAAAAAATGTAGACAAAAGGGGTCAGTGCCATCCGGATCCAAAAAGAGCTCCTATTATTAAGCAGGTATTTGAGAAAATAGCTTTCGAGCAATGGCCAGGCAGAAAAGTGCACGGCTGGCTAAAAAACATGGGTTTCAAAACTAAATACGGTAAGCCACTTAGCTTATCAAACATCTATCTTCTTCTAAGAAACTCATTTTACTACGGCGAATTTGAGTATCCGAAAAAGAGTAATCAATGGTATCAGGGGAAGCACACTCCAATAATCACTAAAGAATTATTTGATAAGGCACAAGCAGTAATAAACGCAAACCTTATACCAAAAGTTGAATCAAGAGAATTCGCATTCACTAAAATGATAAAATGCGGACACTGCGGATCAGGAATATCAGCCGAAGAAAAAATGAAACAGCTCAAAAGTGGCGGATTCAACAAACACATTTATTATTTCTGCACAAAAGGGAAAGGATTGGAGTGCGATAACCCACGAATTAATGAGCCGGATTTAATCAACGAACTGGTGAATCTAATAGACAGAATAAATCTAGATGAACTAGGAATTAAATCGCGAATCAACCAAGAGATTGCAAGATTCAATAAATTCAGAATCGGAGTGCTTGGTTACAAACAAGAAGCTCACGAGTCAGGGGTCAATGCAAAAAATTACGTAAAATATTTACTCAAAGAAGGAACACTAATTGAAAAACGCGAACTACTATTTTTTCTGAAAAGCAAACTAATTCTGAAAGATAAAAAGATTGTTCTTGAGTAGATCTGCCAACTAAAAACCACTGAAAATCCAGTGGTTTTTATCTTCTAAAATCCTAAAAATTAACGAGGGCTCTCGGTCGCTAGAATGCGCACTAACTGGCAGGGGCAGAGGGAATCGAACCCCCGTCCGCGGTTTTGGAGACCGCTATTTTACCACTAAACTATGCCCCTATGTTTTTTTAAAATTCTAAATCCCAAATGCCAAACCCCAAAAAGATAACGGATCTAAAATCAACATTTTATTCTATAAATATAACATAAAAAGAACATTTTTTCAACTCTTCACCTTTATCAGTTCAATAAAATTTACTGTTTAAATTTCAAAAAAGGATTTTCCATGTCAAAAGTAACTTCAGAAACATGATTGTTGAAAATATCTTCCGGCAAATTGTATTTTTTACTGTAAATCGTGTCAGTAGAGCAAAACATCGCCTTTGAATAATCCAATCCAAGTCTTTCTGCAACATTTTTTACTGCTTGTTCGGACTTGCCTTCTATTTCTATGAATGGTTCCAAAAATGGCCAATCGTCAATTGTTATTTCAACATCATCTAGCATCCATAATTCTCTTTTATTTTCCTGATATGCTTTTTTTCTGCAACCTGTTTCAGACAAAAATTTAACTCCTTTATCAAAATTATCTATCTTCAAGCAAATTTCTTTTTGATTTTCTATTTTATCGCCATCAACCACTTTCAAACTCATTGTTATTTTGTCTCCCTCATCCCTGACTCTTATCCACCCGCCTTTAATTTCGTGGCCTTCGGGTAAATTAAAAACAACCCTTTTCTGAAAAAATTCCGGCTTTATTAATTTCGCCCCAATTTTTTCTAATTTTTTGCGGTATTCGCTTTTATCAATATTTATAAAAGTTGCCTCGTATTCTATTTCCATTTTCAAAATATATTTTGTTAAATTTTAACACAAAATTAAAAGTAAAAAAAGTGCCCCGTCTATAATAGCCCGGGGCCTTGCATTTTCACCGAAGCGAAATTGCCTATCAGGTTTCGATCACCCCGCGCATATGGCGGAGCATCTTCCAGAAATTACGAATGCTCAGTTCGAACACATTGGCGGGATTCTGTCCCGCCGGATTCACATCGTGTTCGAAGTAGATGACTTCCTGGCCGGCCCGATCCATCAAACCTACGGCCTCTTGTTGATCTTCCCATGTCTCCGGGCCACCCACGCCGACCGCCCAGTCCCAGTCGATAAGGATGGGAATGTCCTCGGGTTGAGTCCCCGAATCGAGCATGCTTTGGATGCTGGTTGGCAGCATCTGCCCGCTGTTGCCATGCACGAACATCGAGAACAGCCCGGCATCAATCGTCATCTTCACGCCCTCGGCAACGTCAATGCCCGACAGGAGAATATGCGCGAACTCGTTGTTGATGAACATGGCGATCCTGCCGAGCACCGCGTTCACGGCGTTGCAGAACTCGATGGCCAACTTCAAGGTCATCAGGTAATCGATGCCCGGATCCCCGGGCTTCCATTCGAGCCACATCGTCCCGCCGGTCTTGCCTAACACATCCACCCAGAAGGCCAGCATCATATCCCAGGCCTTCTGAAACTCTATCGGCGGGCTGTCGGGATCATCCACCCGGCGCGCCGTCCATGCCGGCCACCAGATATTAATGCCGGCGCCAAGTCCTTCGCTCTCGAGTTTCTGGGACCACTCGATGGCCTCCATGTGCAGATCCTTAGCCATAACGCGGTCGGCCGGATCCTTCGAGAGAATCCCGCCACGCTCAGCCCCCTTGAATCCGAACTGGGGTGCCGTCATGGCCACCCAGCGAGGATACTTTTCGTTGTAGATTCCAGACCTGAGGTCATGATAGCTGATGGCCATCGGGGAATTGTGTTTCTTATATTTCCCGATACTTGTCCGAATCTCGTGCAGGATGTGACCCGAACTGCGAAGTTCCTCGGCGCCCTTCAATCCGAGACGCTTGCTTAGCTTCTTGACCGCCAACAATCTGTTGGATACTTCGGGAATTCCCGCAGTAACAATATTCCCGCCGAACTTGGCGGAAAATGCCCGCTCTCCCAGCGCCCATGCGGGCACCGAATGGATAAACTGCGTCAACATGGTGCGAAATCTCCTCTTCACTTTTCGACCTTCTCCGCTTACCCGGCACACTTTGTACCAGAACCAATAAGCGAAGAATAACTACACTACAACTATCTATAGTAACAGCTGTCTGATAACAACTGTAGATGTAAATGTGCGAAACAATATTATTAGTCTAATAGTTTTTAAAAATTTTGTCAACTCTTCACCTTTTCACAAATACTTTTGTTAATTCAATATAATATCATCATACTTTTTTTGTTTATCATAAAATATTTCCAACATTAAGGTGAAGAGTCAACCCAGCAGTAACTAAAAAGTCCGGACTTATAACCCGGACTTTTATATTAATTTAAATTATTTTATATTTAACTTTTCTTTAACCCTAACAACAATATCATCCGCGCTTGTGTCAGCTTTAACAATGTAATCTGTCGCGGTTTCTGCCGCTTCGCTAACATGCTCTATATCGCTCATATTTGTCAAAAATATGATCGGCACCTGCATATTAGATTCTCTTAGTTTTTTAGCCATAGTTATTCCGTCCATTTTAGGCATTGTGATATCTAAAAGAATCAAATCAGGCTTTTCTTCATCTACAGCAGATAGACCCTCCTCTCCATTTCCGGCGGTAACCACAATAAATCCCGCATCCCTAAGGGTCTCTGAAAGAATAAAAAGATAACTTTTAGTGTCATCTACGATAAGAATTTTTTTATTTAAATCTGCCATTTGATTTTAAAAAATTTTAATATTTTTATGTTTTTATTTTTTTATAAGTTTATTGGCAATGTAAAATAAAATGTTGTCCCCTGCCCTTCAATCGATTCTGCTCCCACCACGCCTCCATGCGATTCAACAATACTTTTGATTATAGCCAAGCCCAAGCCAGTTCCCTCTTTCTCTACAAAAGCGCTTTTAACCTGGAAAAATTTATTAAAAAGCTTGTCTATCTGATCTTCAGCTATGCCTATGCCGCTGTCTGTGACTGCAATTACCAAAGAGTCAGGGATATCTGCAATATCTTTTTTAATAAACCAATTTATTCCAGAATTTTTTGCCTCTTCTTTTAAGCTCTCCCCATTTTTATGCAACAGAGCCTGAATTGCCACACTGCCGTTTTCTTTGGTAAACTTTATAGCGTTAGAGATAAGATTATTCAGCACCTGAGAAATTGTGTTAGGATCAAATTCAACTTTATCGGGTATATCTTTGCCAAGCTGGCTTGTTAATTTTACTTTAGCATCTTTTGAAGCTATATCAAAAAATAAAACACGGCTTTCAATTGTTTTTTTGATATCATATTCCTGCTTTTTAAGCTCGAATTTTCCTGCTTCAATTTTAGCTACATTTAACAGATTGTTGACAAGCTCCAACATTTCAGAAGAACTGCTATATACCATTTGAAAACATTCTTCCCGCTTTGCTTTTGCAACTTCTGAACTCCTCATTAATGCTATCATTTTTTTAATCGAATCCAACGGAGAACGAAGCTCGTGCACTATCATAGAAGTAAAATCCTCCTTAATTTTTTCAACTTCTTTTTCATGGGTTATATCGCGGAAAACGACAACACATCCCAATGCTTTCCAATTATCTTTGACAGGAGAAACTATAATCTGGAAAAAACCGCTTGGCAGCGAAATCTCTTCAGAAAGAAAAACTTTTTCCAGCCTTACGCTTTCTTCAATTTTATCTTTTAAATCAAACTTTTCATTAAGGCCTGATGCAAAATCTGATATAGAAAAATCGCTTTTATTTTCAAGGCCCACGGCTTTTTTGGCTGCCGGGTTTACCACAAGAATCCTATTATCCATATCTGTCATAACTACGCCGTCTGTCATGCTTGCCACCATGGCATTTAATTTGCTTTTTTCAGATTCAACAACTTCCTGCAGTTTAGTAACTGCTTGGGCTACCTGCTGAGCTGTTCCGTTTACAGTGGCTATTTGTTTTTCTTTATAAAAACCGACTCTTGTATCAGCTATATTTAACAGGCCGACAACTTTTGAAGATATTATTAAAGGAATATTAAAAAACGATCCTAAAGGCTCATAAGATTCTTCCCCTAAAACAGTGCCCCATAAAGTTTCTTCTATTTTCGAATTTCTCAAATCAGTTTTTGAAAGAGTTGAGATAAAATCCAGCATTTTTTCTTTAACCTCATTAATAAATTTTTGAGAAACGGGTTTCTCAATATAAGACCTGAAAATTATTTTTTCCGGCAAAAACATCATATAGGACACCGCATTATAATCAACAATATCGGGCAGAGATTTTTTGATTATTTCTATGACATTCTGCACGCCAAGCGAATAGCCCATTTTATCGCTGAGTTCATTTAAAATCGAAATCTCATACATTTTGTGCTTGACTTCTTCTTCCCTCTTAGCCAAATCGCTCTCAAGCTTTTTATTTTTCTGAAAAACAGAAAACTCAGCAATGGCAACAATGACAAAGATTATACCTATGATTGCAATTAAAATTTCTACTATCATATAATTATCTTATTTTACCCCCACACCATAAAATTTACAATTTTAATTATGGGTATAACTTTTTCTTCAAATTTTTGGTGTGGGGGTGAACCACAAAATAAAAGCCCGAGCTAATAAGCTCGGGCTTTTATTGTCGCACCTGCCTGCCGGCAGGTAGGCAATAAATTATCTCTTGCCTTCTTTGTGAGAAGTAATATTCCCAAGAGGCAATAAAAATTATTGCAATTTACGTTGCTAATATTTCTCGCAATTCTTTTACTTCCGCTTCCAATTTTTCAATTCTTTTCTGATGACTAGCCAAAACCCTATCCTCCAATCCATCAAAACGTCTGTTCATTTCAGCTTTTGTTACTATAGCATCAAAGCGTTTATTAACCTGCTCAAAACGCTTATTCATATCTTCTTTTGCTTCAGTAAAACCATTCTGAACCATCGATGCCAAATCATCAATTGATATATTTTTCTTTGCCATATACTTTTATTATATTCCCAAAAAAATCTGTGTCAAATCTCACAAAACCTCCAACCCTTCGACTTCGCTCAGGTTAAACCAAAAAAGAGCTTTTGGGGCTCTTTTTATTTTTCCCCTACAAATTCTTTGTATAACTTTGGGCTAACTTTCTTAATAAAATCTGCACGTCTTTGTCCTTCCTTTATTTCTTCTTGCCAATTATCGGCAGAAAGTTTGCCAGGGGTGAAAAGATATGCAGGATTTTCTGATATTTCTGGAGCAACTTGTGTTTTGTCCAGTACAACTCTTTTACCTAACCACGCATCAATTGCCGTTTGGCTGAATCCATATGCTTTTCCCTTCAATTCGTCATCTCCGCTTTCCAAGGCTCTTGCCAAAAATTCTACAGATTTCTGGTCTCTTCCTATAAGAAAAGAAATGAATTCTTGGTTATATGGGGCTAACGTGCCATCTGGTTTTTTATATTCGTAGGTAAACTCTGGTTTTTCACGGCGGATAAAAGCCATACCAGATTTTTCTATCATTCGCGATGATTCTTCAGCTAACTCTTTCGGAACAGACTGCTCTATTTCTTCATCATTCCAAACCTTAACATCAATTGAGATTAAAGAAGCTGGCTTTAAGCCTGCCTTCACTAGCAAAATATTTATTTTATCATCTAAAGGAAATACCGAGTCCTCTACTTCTTTTACAAACTCGGGACTTATCTCTTTTTCAATTTGTTGTTCCTGTTGGGATGTTTCTGTACGTCTTCCTACATATCTATCTAATGTTCTTTTTTGGCTTTCAATAAAGTCATCGAGCTCTTGTTCGCTTTTAGCTGGTCGTGATTGAAGTATATTTCCATCAACCCAAAATATTCTATTATCCTTCCTGATAAAGTTATCCAAAGATGAATCATCCTCTCCTACGTCAAAACCGAAGATTAAACCACTTTCTCTAGCTCTCGCAAGCCAGTCTTCAACCTCTTGTTGTGTTAAATTTTTAGGTCGTTCTCCGTCCTTGATAAATTCCATGGCATAAGCAGTTTCTTTATCATTTATTTCCTTAGCTTCTACCTTTGGAGTTAGAAAATTAACGTGTTGTATAAAATCATCAAGATTTTCCCTGTTGTCACCCCTCATCATCCTTGCGATTCTTCCATCAGAATACTCAATTGCCGAAAATTGATTCATAACTGAACCAGACTCTGGGAAGAGAATTACTCCAATATGGCTTTCGGAAAAATGTTTTGATGCTTTAACAAATTCATCATCAATCTTGCTTTCGTCTAATGCTAAAAATATAGGTTTTCCTTCTTTTAGAGATTGAACTGCGATTCTTCGTTCAGAAGACATTTCTCTTTTTGGGTCACAAAGTTGTAAGGGCAGTCCTTCAAATAACCTAGAAAAAGAAATGTTCATTTTATCTTGACTGCTAAGAACCCCTGCATCAATATCTTTTTGCGTTACTCTACGGTCAGATTCCCGCAAAATATTAAAATTTCCATCAGCTGAACGAAAAGACAGGTCATTTGAATATTCAATTTCTGGCTTCTCTACTCCGTCACCTTTTATATTTTGTGCCATTTCACGCAGTCGTCTTGAAACCTCAGCTTGCTCTGGAGTTTCTTCGCTTAAATTTTCTCCATTATTTTTTAAATCGTCTGGATTATCCATATTTTTTAGTTTATCTAATCTTATCAAAATTCCCCAGAAAATCCAATCCCTCAACCCAACAAAAAAAAGGCATTTCGCCTCCTTTTCCTTGTTCGCACTGATTTTATTACTAACTACAACACAAACGTTGTTATTCGTCTATTGCCTACTTGCGACCTTCTTTATGCAGAGTGTGTTTTTTACAAGTTGAACAAAACTTTTTCAATTCAAGCTTTTTCTCAGCATTTGCTTTTGATTTTTTTGTAAAATAATTTGTTTTTTTACAAACACTGCATTGTATTTTTGTGAATGGTTTTTTTGATGCCATAACTTTAAAAATTTTATTTATTAATAATAATGTGAGCCGAAGGAGAGAATCGGACTCTCGGCCTTCGTCTTACCAAGACGACGTTCTACCACTGAACTACTCCGGCAAAACTAAGTATATAAATTTTCGATATCGCTTAAAATTTGTTCTTTTAATTTTTTGTTAGTAAAAATAATCGTTAAAACTCCGCATTCACTTTTCCTTTTATAAGTCCCTTTGCCTTGCGGAGGGATTATAGTTATTTTACCAAGTTGTTTTCGTTTGATATTTAAATGTTTTTTCCAAAAACTTACTGCCACAGATTCTATAGCATCGTTAAACAAAATTAATCCATATTTTATTTTTTTTTTCTTTCACATAATAGATTTCTCTCAAAAATTCTCTAAATTTTTTTAATAAAAATGGATCTGTATTTCCTAATCGAACTGATGTATTATTTGGACTTTTATCTCCCTCTCCCCAATATATACCTAATCCAAGATTTTTAAGTTCAATATCTTTTCTATTAAGTTTACCTCTTATTTTAAATGGGTCTCCATCCGGATTTCTTTTTACATAAGTAGCGTCGCTCCAAGACCTTCTCAATATTTTATACTTACTCATCCGATATCTGACCAAAGAATAAGATAAATTTTCTTTTTCTGATATATCTTTTATTGATAAACCGCTGTTATATAAACTTTCGAGTCTTTTTTTGGTTAAATTTTTCATAATAGCAATAGATTATTTTATTATAAACTATTCCTATTATACATTCAACCTCTACCTATTCTGATAGTTGGTTTACTCAATGTGGGCGCGGCAGGACTTGCACCTGCGAAGGGTAGAACCCGACAGATTTACAGTCTGTTGCCTTTGCTACTCAGCCACACGCCCTAATTTTGGTGTGGGGACACGCCCCCATTTATGATTTATACCACAAAAATTTTGATTATTCAATAACTTTGCCGTGTAATTTTTTCCATTCGTCAATTTTTTTATGGTCGCCGGATAAAAGCACCTTGGGCACAGGCCAAATTTCGGGCTTGCCCGACTTAATTTTTCCTGTGAAAAATTTTGGCGGGCGAGTGTATTGAGCATATTCTAAAAATCCTCCTGTTTTTGATATCCGTTCTTTTAATAATTGTTCTTTTCCAATAACTCCGGGAACCAATCTTGAAATTGTTTCAATTGCCACCATAGCTGGCAATTCTCCGCCCATTAAATCATAGTCGCCAATTGAAATTTCCATGTCGGCAATTTTTTCTGCAACTCTTTGATCAACCCCCTCATATCTTCCGCAAATAAAAATTATTTGGTCTAATTTTGATAATTTATAAGCTAATTTTTGATTAAATTTTTCTCCACGTGGAGTAAAAAGTATCACTTTCGTTTTAGAATTTTTTGATTTGGATTTTTTTTGGGATTTGGATTTTGGATTTTGGGATTTAAGGGCGGCGACCGCTTTATATATTGGTCCAACTTGCAACACCATCCCTAAGCCGCCCCCGTACGGCCTGTCGTCAACAGTTTTGTGCGCGTCATTTGTCCACTTTCTCAAATTACGCAAATTTATTTTTATAAATTTCTTTTTTTGCGCACGCGCAATCAAGCTCTCATTTATATAAGAGCTAAACATTTCCGGAAATATAGTTATAACATCAAATTTTAACATTATTTGACAAATGGTTATTAAAACAATATAAATGATTTAGAAACTTCCCAATTGAATATGGATAAAAACAGCTAAGGAGAATGGAAATGATTAAAAGTCTGATTGTAGTAATTCTGCTTCTGGTGATTATTGCAGTCTGTGTCGGCTGTGGCGCTAAGAAAGCGCAAGAGCAAAAAACTCAAGAACCGAGCAAAGGCGAGAAAGCCTTTTGGTCGGGATTCGAGCCTGCATTCTGCATAACTCTTCACATCGGAGGATATGCGCTTGGTGTTATTGCCGGACTAACAATCTTGGCAATAATATGTATAATAGCTTTAATCATTGGTGCATGGCTTCTCAGCATGCTTGGCTAGTTGTAATGACTTAAGAAGCAGCTCTGCCTGTCTTCATTATGGCTCGGACAATGTTCGAGCTTTTTTTTAACAAAAAAGCGTTGATTTATATTAACGCTTTTTTGATTCTATGTAAATGTTACAGAGAAATATTGTCTATGTCGTCTGAGGAGACTTCTTTTCTCTCAGCTCTTGGAGCACGTCCGCCTTCTGGTTCCTCAATCTTGAGGTTCACTCTGGCGTGGTTCTTCAATCCGACAATTCGGACTAAGTTCCTGATTGCCTTGGCTGTTGATCCTTCTCTTCCAATGATTTGGCCCATATCTTCTGGGTTTACTTTCAAAGAAAGCAATACTCCCATTTCGTCAACTTTTCTTTCAACTTTGACGTCTTTAGGATTATCAACTAATTCCTTGACAATGTACTCAAGAAATTCCTTGTCATTATCTTTTGCCATTGCTTTGTCCCGCCGTAGCTTTATGCGTAGGCGGATTTTCATTTAATCTTTATTCATTCTGCGACCTTTAATTATTTTTAATTATACTCCTTTTAAAAAACCTGTCAAACATTTTGACTATTTTGGCGCGAAATTTCGCGCGCGCGAAATTTCGCGCCAAAATAGTCAAAATGTTTGACAGGTTTTTTAAAAGGAGTATAATTAAAAATAAT
>CAIXXY010000009.1 GCA_903923535.1 Candidatus Staskawiczbacteria bacterium
GAACACTGTAGGAGAGTTACCTACTCTCGCGCAAAGCACTACCATCGGCCTTGGAAGATTTCACTTCTGAGTTCGAAATGGGATCAGGTGGAGCACTTCCAGTATAACTCTCTTACACTATTCACAATTTAATTATTTATTTTGTGGGAGACAAGTCGGCTTGGAGGATTTTACCCGGTCAAATAAATTTCTTCGAAATTTAATTTTTGATTTCGTCAAAAATTATTTGATCGGGTGAACTTCTGAGTTCGAAATGGGATCAGGTGGAGCACCTCCGATGTAGTCGCCTTACAAAGCACTCAAAAATATAAATTAAGATAACTAAAATCTGTATCTATTTACCCGGTCAAATAATTTTGCTTTGCAAAATTAAAATCTAAAAGATTTTATTTGATCGGGTGAACTTACGCTTAAAATGTGAATTCAATATCTCATTTTCTGAGTATATCGAAGGATAAAATGATTTATTAGTACTCCCCGGCTGAATCCTTTACAGGACTTACACCTGGAGCCTATCAACCCCGTAATCTGCGGGGAATCTAAGAGTTCTCATCTTGGAGTTAGTTTCGCGCTTATATGCTTTCAGCGCTTATCTATTCCCGACTTAGCTACCCAGCGATGCCCCGGGCGGGACAACTGGTACACCAGAGGTCAGTTCATTCCGGTCCTCTCGTCGTGTTTATAAGGCCTGCTGCTCAATAATTTCTTTCTACTAAAACTTGAAATTTTGGCTGCAAAATTATAAAATTTCGTCGGCTATATTTATTCTTCACATAACCTCCTTAATTTTCTAATTTTTCGCCTCAAAATTTCTTCGTTTCGTTACGAAAAATTATTGAGCAACAGACCTGTCACGTGTCACCACGTGCACAGACTATATCTTCACCCATCCATAAAAGGATTAGGGCGTCGGCGTATTATAGCGGATTTTTCACCGCTATCTTGGCATAAAGCCTCAGTCGTTACGGGATCAAATCTAAAATTTTTAAAATATCTGCTTTGGTTTTCTTTTTTCTGGTGACATAATTATTTTTTTGGATAGTTATTATAAGATTTGCTAATTTCAGCAAATCTTTTTTATTTAATAACCTTGAATCTTTATGATTTAAAAGATTAGCCGCGTCATACAACGCTTTTGCCTGTTCTTTTTTAAATCTTATAAATGGCATTAATTTATGCAAAATTTCTTTTGTTTGTTTAAAGCCATTTATTCTTAGTTCGGTCATTCCGTCATTGCGACGGGAAATATAACCAATTCCAAGAATTTTTCTAATCCAATAGAGTGATTTTTCGTGCCGGCTATCTTGATAAAAACAGATAGTGCACATAAATCGCCTCTTTAATTTGCTGTCTTTACGCTTTTTTATTTGAAGCATAAGACTGCCATCACCGTCTAAAAAACCTGCTATATATGATAAATTTATTTTAGATTGACTTCCCACGGTATTATCTTAATTGATTAATGGTCCTCAAGTAATTGTACTATTATTACAGGACTAGTTCAATAATAGTTATCAACAGACCATAATTATTAAGGTTTCACCGTTATTAGCCGAATTGTCATCGCAAATTACTTTGCGAAGTAGCAAATTTTTACTAGGAACAAATCTCCTCAAAACTCAAACGCCTGCAGTAGATAGGGACCAACCTGTCTCACGCATGTTTCCACATATTACTATGTGCATTGGACTATATCTTTATCCGCGATTTTAATCGGGATAATCAACGTGTAGTCTCTACGGGGTTAATATACGTACTTTTCTATTCTTTGAATAATTTAATTCTCGAAAAGTATCAATTAATTTCGCAAGAGCTTGAAAATCTTTTTTATTTTGAACTTTGTTTTTTAGAATGATAATCTTTTTTAGGAGTTTCAGTTGCAATTTTTTCATTACAACATAAGGTTCAACTAATTTTACGAACTGGATTATATTTTCTTGTCTTCCAATAATATATTCTAAGATTCCATCTTTTCTGACTCTCATATAACCAAGATTTATCATTGAACAAAGTTGTTCAAAGTTTTTCTGGTCTTTCTGCGATTGGAATAAAACAATATATGGCGCAATCTGAAAACCAAATTTGTATGTTTTATTTGTCTTCAATTGCACATAAACACTGCCATCTCCATCGAGAAAACCAGCTAAATATGCTCTTTTATTTTGCGGAATTAATTTTTTCATACACAACTTCCCTCGGTATTATCCTAACATATGACAGTTTAATATTCAATACGTTGTCAGGAGTTTACCGATATAGTTGATTTTTGCATCTTGATATTACTATCAAGAGCCGCCGCGATATGTCTTTTCCTCGTGGGTTCAAACTGTTCAATGACCAATAATTTAGTCGCTGAACGGTTTGAACCCAGCTCACGTAACTTTTTAACCGGCGAACAGCCGGACCCTTGGGACCTCTGACCTTCCATTATTACTAATAGGGTTAGACTATACCTTCACCATGCTTTAATTGTCACCAACTAAAGTTTAGGCACAAGCCGTGTTATAGAAGTGTATTAAACTTCTATCTCATCTTCGTCCCGCCTTGGCGGGACTAGGAATCAGTCGTTAGGAGAAATACTATCTTGGATCATTGCCATAAAATTTTTACGCCGTCCTTGCGAACGAACGTTTAATTTTGACAATGCATCTGCCAATTTGGCATTTTTCAGCAAATTTTTTATGGTTTTTGTTTCGGTATTTAGAATTTTTTGCGCCAATTTTGCCTGCTTATTCTTTATTTTTAAATAAGGAATAAATAATTCAAGCAAAAATTTAGCGTCTTCCTGATTTCTGGTTATCCATTCATATTCGTTATTTTTAACAAATCGAACGTTTCCGATACCAGTTTTTATTTTGCACCAATTGAGAATTTTTAAATTATTTTGCGATATTTTGATGCAAATTCTAATTCTAAAACCAAACTTTTTCTCTGCATGTTTTTCTATGCAGGCCATAATTGCGCCATCTCCGTCTAAAAGTCCGGAAATGTATGCTTTATTGACTTCAGATAATATTTTTCTCACGGGATTACCCTTAATCATTACGTTAATTATAATCTGGGACCTGCAAACTTGCAAGTCTATTAAGGCTTTCCCCGTTTTGAGCTTGTATATTACCTCTGCGTTTCCGCAGGGGAGAGTAGAAAAAATTCTGCTCCAGCCCCAGGATAAGTTGAGCCGACATCGAGGTGCCGAACAGAGCCGTCGATATGGACTCTCGGGCTCTACCAGCCTGTTATCCCCGGAGTAGCTTTTGGCTGATGATCTTCTAATTTTCTATATAAATTAGTCGGTTCACTAAGTTCTGCTTTCGCAACTGCGCGACATAGCCGTCTTGCAGTAAAGCTGGTTTATGGCTTTGCCCTATCGCTTCGATTTCCATCCGAAGCTAACCAACCTTTAAACGCCTCCATTAC
>CAIXXY010000010.1 GCA_903923535.1 Candidatus Staskawiczbacteria bacterium
AGATCTTGCGCCTGTTCTTGCTGTTTTTTATAACTCTCCTGCAATTCTTTCTGTAATTGAAGCTGTTTCTCTTCTGATTTTTTCTGCAATTGAAGCTCTAAATCCTTTGCTTTTTTCTCAGTAGCTTTTATTATATTTATTGAAGACAATTCGGCTTCCTTTATTTTTTTCTTTCCGATTTCATCAACTTCTTTCAACCTTATGCCTGCCTCTTCTGCTTTATCCAAACCTTCTTTTATTCTTCTATTCCTTTCTTTTATAATCTTCAAAACTGGCTTGTACACAAAAACGCTCAAGATTATTAAAATCAAAAAAAAGTTAACAAGCTGGCTCAAAAAAAGCTTCCAGTCTATCCCTAATTGACTTAAAATATCACTCATAATTTAAATTTCTCTTTAAGCAAACTTTAATATAAGGGCAACTACTAAAGCATAAATACCCAAAGCTTCTGCGAAAGCGATAGCCAAAATCATGTTTGTCTGGATTTTGGAAGAAGCTTCTGGATTTCTGCTTATGCCGTTTAATCCGGCAGCGCCAATCATGCCAATTGCAATTGCTGGAGCAATAACTCCGATTCCAATTGTCAATCCTGTTGCTAACAAACGCATTGTTTCTGCATCCATATTTTTGAAATTATTCTAATTATTCTAATTTCTAATTATTCTAATCAAATGTCAATTTCTAATGTCTAAGCTCTAAAACGTTTTTGGTCATTAGGATTTAGACATTTGCATTTGATTAGGTCAATTAGAATAATCAGGTTAATTAGACATTTTTTATAATTCTTTTGCGACCTTTTTAATATTTATTTTGTTTAATGCTCTGTTGCGGTTATATTTGGAGATAAAAATACCAAAGTCAGCATTGAAAATATGAAAGCCTGAATTGCGCCGACAAACAATTCCATCATCAAAAAAGGAATCGGAGCCACATATGGCAAAAGGAATACTATGATTATCAGTAAAACCTCTCCGGCAAAAACATTTCCAAACAGCCTGAAAGAAAATGAAACTATTCTGGATATCTCAGAAATCATTTCTAGTATACCGACAAAAAAGTTAATCGGATTGGAAAAATTTAAAAACTTTTTGCCATATTTGAATATTCCTAAGGTTATTAAACCAAAAAAATTAGTGGCAAAAACTGCCATTACCGCCAAAGCCAATGTAAAATTCAAATCAGCCGCCGGAGACCTCAATAATGGTATTTGCTTATTGCCTTCACTTAAAACAAAAGAGCCTACTCCCGGAAGCAGACCCAGCCAATTAGAAGCCAATATAAAAATAAAAATTGTCGCAATCAATGGCAAATATTTTTCTGCAGCTTCTTTTGTTCCCAAAACCGATTCCATCAATCCTAAAAGCCCTTCAATCCCCATTTCCACAATTCCCTGAATTTTTCCGGGAATTAATTTTATTTTATTTCGAAAAATAACTGCAAATATTATTAAAAGAAAGGAAACAAAAATACTCAGAAGCAAGCTGTTTGTCATTCCAAAACCCCCTATGCTAAATAATTGTTCCGCTTTTAATGATATTTCTTGCATTTACCCTCCTAAATTTTAAAAATAATAATTTTAATTAACTTAATATAAATCATTGCCCCACCAATCTTCAGATTCATATTGCGCATAAAAATTTTGGAGGGTAAAAATCAGCTCTATTATATATCAATTTTTTAAAACATGCAATAGTTTTTGCAAAAAAGCCCCTATTTTGGGGCTTTTTTGCTTATTATATACCTTCTAAAACTTGAGCTTATCTGCGAAAGAACCTATAAAGGGCAATGGCTTTTCATCGCCATTAACTGCATTTACTATGCCTATGATAGCAAGTACTAATATGGCTATATTTAATAATGGGGATAGAACCCATCCAAAGACAGGAATTGCGCGCGCAATAAACCAAACTATAACAGAGCATATAAACAGGACTAGTCCTTGTTTTACATGGTATTTTACAAAAGGATCATCCTTTGCTTCTGTTAAAAGAGGAATAAAGAAAACAATATAAGCAACGACTGCCATTCCTGTATTTCTCCCTTTTTTCTTTTGATTTTCCATAAAATTTATAAATTTTTAATTATATTGATTTTACCTGAATTTTTCTCAACTCTTTATTTATTATAACATAATCGGGTATTGTTTTACCAATTAATTGCCAGAATTTTTTAGAATGATTAAGTTCTCCAAGATGGCATAATTCATGCA
>CAIXXY010000011.1 GCA_903923535.1 Candidatus Staskawiczbacteria bacterium
CCCAACAAATTGCCAAATCCATCAATGCCGACTTTACGGATGCCATCCTCACCTGGTCGCCGGATTCCAAAAACATTATTGCTACCGTTATAAATCCACTTTCAAAACTGTCGGTTTATTATCTGTTGGTTCAACCGCCACATCAACAACTGGTGTTGCATATTTCAACGGCAATGTCGGCATCGGGACAACAAATCCAGGAACAAACAGGCTTGAAATAGTTGGCGGAACAACTAAAACAACTGGCGGTTTAATTATTGAAACAAGAACATCAGATCCAACCACCCCGGAAACAGGCAGAATGTGGTTAAGGACTGATATTAATCCATAAAATACTGAGTTAAAAAATAATGCCAAAAATAAATAATTTATCATATTTGAATAATCCCCGAATTAAAAAAATTCTTGGGATTGTTATTATTTTTTCCTGCTTATTTTTGGCATTATTTTTTTCTTTATATCAATCGCCTCCTAAAATTTTTGCAGGTACTGATCTATTGCTTTGCCATGGGATGTTTGATACTTCCGAATGTCCTTCAGGAACTACTCTTACTTATGGAGCTTATCCATGCGACTGCCCGCCCGGCGCACCCGCTGGTCAACTTAGCGAATGTTTTGGTTGTAGCGGAGAAGCAAATCCAAGATGTTGTTACTGCATGTGTATTGATGGCGGAGGTCACTACTATTTAAACGGCAATTGTGGCAGCGCTAGCGGACATATATTTGCCGCCACTGATACATCTTTCAGCCCTTATACCCAATGCGCCTCAGGAATGCTTCAGTACGATTGGAGCGATCCGCCCAATACATGCGATACCTTTCCTTGTCCTGGCGAATTTAAAAGTTGGACATGTAAAGGCACCCCTGCAGGAGCTATAGATGCTCACTGTTCTGCAGGCAGACTGCCTGCCTGTGGAGGCGCTAACGGGCACACATTTGCTTATGGCGATACAGGTTATGACTCAAATGAATGGCTTTGGGGCGTTCCTCCTCATAATCAATGTAACGGAGGATCTCCTGATAATTTAGCTTTTCCTACCCCTGGCCAAACTGTGTATTGGAGTTGTATGGGCGCCACTGGCACAAGTTATCCTCCTATATGTTCTGCAACAAGAAGCTCAACGCCAGATTATGGAACTTGCGGTTCAGCGGCTAGTAAATGGCCGGCAGGTTCTAATAGCTTCGGCACAGCCACCTTTTGCAGTTCTGGAACTGCCACTCCAACCGCCCCCATCTTTCCTTACGCTGGAAATTATCCTGCAATTGGAACATACACAGTAGGAACACATCCTTACAGAGTTGCAATTGACCCTTCAGGAAACGTCTGGGTCACTAATTATGGCAGCGGTACCGTCACAAAACTTGACCCATCTGGAAATATATTAAATACATATACTGTAGGGAACGGCCCTTATGGAATAATTTATGCTTCTGGGTATATCTGGGTTACTAATAATACTGGAAACACCATCTCAAAGATTAACACGTCAACAGGAACAGTAAATACATATCCTGCAGGAACTAATCCTTATTTGCTGGTTTATGCTTCTGGAACTATTTGGGTTACTAATTGGGGCGGAAGCAGCGTTACAAAATTTGACACAAATGGAAATGTATTAGGAACATATTATGCAGGAAACACTCCAACCGGAATTACAGTTGACGCTTCAGGAAATATTTGGGTTATTAATGCAGGTCAGGTTTTCAGAAAATTTGATCAAAATGGAAACGAGATGCAAATAAATTCTAATTCTGTGGGAGGTTATCCCAGCGCAATTACAGCTGATGCTTTTGGGAATATCTGGATTGCTAATGGTGCTGCCAGTGGCGGGTATCGCGTTACAAAACTTGATTCATCAACCGGAAACTTATTAGGAAATTATCGCGTAGGAAGTTATCCTTGGGCAATAACAGCTGATTCTTTAGGAAATATCTGGGTTGTTAATAATTCTGGAAATACTATCACAAAACTTGACCCATCTGGAAATACTGAAGGAGTATACCTTGTACCAAATACTCCTTATGGAATTGCAGCTGATGCTTCGGGAAATATCTGGGTTACAAGTTATAACGGGAATAACGTCACAAAGATTGGCGCGCCAGGAACAGGATGTGGAAGCACTACATGGATTTGTTTAGGTGCAAATGGACAAGCAGATACTACTTGCACTGCTACTCTTAATTGTCCGCCAATAAACGGCGTTTGCGGAGGCGCTGACGGACACATATTCGCTTATAATGATACATCCTATAGCCCTTACACTCAATGTTCTACAGGAACTTCTTCAAATACAGCTTTCCCTGGCGTCGGTAGTAGTGTATTTTGGACTTGTACGGGTTCAAACGGAGGAACAAGCGCTTCATGTTCTGCAAGTAGAGCAAAGAATACAAAAACCAACGGTACCTGCGGTTCGGCAGTCGGAGATTATGGAAAAAATGAAGCATGGCCGCACGGTTCTTATTGCGCATCAGGAAATTACAGCCCAGCTCCGCCGTCAGCTCTTGGCTCGTCAAACGGATCAACATCTGCATGGACATGCCAGGGAACAAATGGAGGCACTAATGCTTCATGTTCTGCAACAAGAAAATCAACAGACGAAGTAATTGACGGCGTGTGCGGAGGCGCTAATGGACGCATATTTGCCTACACAGATACCTCTTACAGCCCTTATACTCAATGTTCCGCAGGAACTTCTTCAAACATATCTTTCCCTGATCCTGGCGATTCTGCAATATGGCAGTGTGTAGGTTCTGGCACAGGGCATAAAAATGCTACATGTTCTGCTACCCGTAACTCGCAATTAATAGGCTGCAACAGCAGTCATCAATGTGTTATTGGCGGAACGCTTGGTCCATGCACTGTGGGCAATCAAGCCATTGATTGTAATAGTCCGCCGCCGCAATGCAACAGCAGTCATCAATGTGTTATTGGCGGAACGCTTGGCCCGTGCACTGTGGGCAATCAAGCCATTGATTGTAATAGTCCGCCGCCGCAATGCAACAGCAGTCATCAATGTGTTATTGGCGGAACGCTTGGTCCATGCACTGTGGGTAATCAAGCCATTGATTGTAATAGTATACCCGGCGTTTGCGGTTGGGCAACTACTCCCCCTACAATATATCCATATACCGGCTCGTCAACAACCATCTCCACAAATTTATGCCTTTTAGGAACTCCCCCCACTGCGAAGATTTTGCCAGCTGCTTTTGGCTCGACAATCACATGGACTTGCGCCGGACAAAATGGCGGTTCAAACTCAGGAACTTGTACAGCAACAAGAACAGGTCCGCCAATAAACGGCGCTTGCGGTACAGCTGCTAAAAATTATCCGGCTGGCAGTGCTGGTTTTGGAAATGATACTTTCTGTTCTACTGGAACTCCTTTCCCATCCAACCCAATTTTTCCTCTTAACCCAGATTCTGAAACCTATTCTATAATAGGAATATATTCTGCAGGAGTATATCCTTACGATGTTGCAATTGATAATTCTGGAAATGTCTGGGTTGCTGATTACTATTTCGGCACTGTTACAAAGCTTGGCCCGGCGGGAAATAAATTAGGAACATATATTGTTGGCGGCCTCCCTTTCGGCATTGCAGTCGATAAAGCTTCTGGAAATGTCTGGGTCACCAATCATGGCGGAGGTAATGTCACAAAGCTTGATTCATCAGGAAATATATTAGCAGCGCCTGCTGTTGGTTGGATGCCTCAAGGTATTGCAATTGATAGTTCTGGAAATGTCTGGGTTGCTGATTATAGCTCTGGCACTGTTACAAAGCTTAGTTCTAATGGAAGCACATTGGGAACATATACTGTTGGCGGACAGCCTCACTACATTGCAATTGATAGTTCTGGAAATGTCTGGGTCACTAACACTGCATTTATTTTTGATAATGGCCATGTTTCAAAACGCAGTATTACAAAAATTAAACCGTCAGATGGGAGCAAAACAACATATTATTTTATAGAAGGAAAGCATCCTTACGGAATTGCAGCCGATGCTTCTGGAAATGTCTGGGTCACTGATTATGCTTGGGGTAATATTATAAAACTTGACTTAGATGGAAATATAATAGGAACCTATTCTGCAGGAACAGGAATATGGCCTACAGATATTACAATTGATGCTTCTGGAAATGTCTGGGTTTCCAATTATGTTGCAGGTTCTGTTACAAAACTTGATTCATTAGGAGCCATAATAGGAACCTATTCTGCAGGAAGTTGGCCTCTAGGCATTGCAGTTGATGCTTCTGGAAATGTCTGGGTTGCTAACGATTGGTCGCCTGGATTTTTTTCTGCCAATGAAAGTACTGTTACAAAACTTGGCCGATGTATAAATTTAATAACAACCACGTGGGTTTGCAATGGTATAAACGGAGGGACAAGTAGCTCTACCTGCACTGCCACTGTTCCCTGCCCGACATGCACTGACAGTGGGCTTCGCGTTTATAACGGCACTAAAAAAACTGTCATTGCAGGCGAAACCCCGGGAACCGTAACTTCTCCTTTAAGAATTAAAAAAAATGGAGGCATCTGGGGCATACCTTTAGTCAATCCGGGAGATCCCTTGGATTCTGGAGCAAGAATTAAAATTAATTCTGGGATCAAAGCGTTAAAAAAATGTCCTTAAAATTTAAATTATATAAAAATTTATTTTTAAAATTAGATCCATAATTAATAGTATTAATATGTTTTAAAATATGTTTAAAAAAATATTGTTTTTAATTTTAATTGTTTCGGTTTTTTGCACCTTCGGCGCAGGCGAGGCAAAAGCCAGCGGCAATGTTTTCGGCTGGGCGTGGTCAGAAAATATCGGCTGGATTAGTTTTAATAATCTTGGGACTACAGACCACAATGGCGATGCTGTTCCTGCCGGCGGAGGCAGTGTTGATTATGGAGTAAATATTGACTTAGCAACTGGCGCGCTTTCAGGTTATGCGTGGTCAGAAAATATCGGCTGGATTAGATTTGATCCCGAAGGTTCTTATCCTACAACCTCGACAGTTCCGCCTCATTCTGCCTGTGTTAATTTGCCGGGAAAAGAACAATATTGCGATAATGATACTGGCAACCACCCAGATTATACGGTTACCGGCTGGGCAAGAGCTTGCTCTGTTTTCGACAGCGGCTGCAGCGGGACATTAAATGCAAACGCAGGTGGCTGGGACGGATGGATAGAACTGCATAATATTTCAATAGATACCAGCGTTTCTCCTGCCGAATTTCATTACTGGGTATGGGGAGGCAGCGATGACATTTTAGATACAGAAAATAATAAGGCAGTAATCGGTTGGGGAACTTTTAATTGCATTGAAGGAGGAGCAGCCGGTGAAAATATTTGCGGGGCATCAAATTATAAAGTAGTAATTAATCTTTCCGTCAAAGAAAAACCTCTAGTTACTGATAAAACTTTTAACGCGGATTATTGTTCAGGCAATATAACTTTGGGATGGACTTACGTTGATAATAACACCCCCTCCAGCAATGAAACAAAATTCCAATTCCAAATAGCCGACAATTCTGATTTTACTTCTCCAAAAGTTGATGTAACATATTGCGATCTTAATTATAATTCTCCTCATACAACACAACAAACAGTTCATGTCGCCATCTCTCCTGCTGCCCCGCTCTTATCAACCCATTGTACAGATGGCACTCCTTCAACCGTTTCTGATTTATCTTATAACACAACTTATTATTGGCGTGTAAAAGTTTATAATAGTGCAGGCCTTGATTCTGACTGGAGCGAAGGAGCATCTTTCAAAACGCCTCTTCATCATTATCCAATCCCTGATTTTGCTTCTAATTGGCCTAATAACACTTTCACTTGGGAAAATAAATCTGCTCCTATCTCCTTTGCTGACGCGTCAGTATGCTACGATATTGATAATCTAAATACGCCTTGCAACAAATGGACTTGGGATTTTGGCGACGATACTATTTGCAATGATAGTACATGCCAAGGAGATGCTTCTCACACTTATACTACAACCGATAATGCGACTAAAACATTTCCTGTTGTATTAACAGTCTGCGACGCAGATAATTTCTGCTGCTCTTATGATGAAAATATGATTGTAAAAAATCCGAAGAACATCCCTGAATATCATGAAATCTCTCCGTTTTAATTATTAAATAATCCTAAAACATAAACACCTCAACGCGTTGAGGTGTTTATGTTGAAACAAAAAAACCCCATAGTATTTACTACGGGGCAAGCGTCTCGCTGTGGAGCAAAACACCTTTGCGAGTTTCGGATCATATCCGGAACCTGCATTATGTTACAGACTGGTTTCGTCGTATGAAAACCACAGACAGCAAAAGTATCGCCAGTGTTATCAACGGTACTGTCATCGCGCCCACACTGACCTTAGGAGGCACATAGAGAAAACCGTGGGTGCCAGAAGAATCATTGTATGAGCCGACGATGTTATTGCCGTCAATGCCCTGTGGGTATGTCATGTCTGCCCCGGGCATATCAAGGGTTGTCAAAGTTTTGTCATAATAGTTATAGACAAACCCGTGAAATTTAGATGATAGATCGATGCAAAGGCCGACAATTTTTCTCCCGCTGATTCCGCGCGGGTATATTGCTCCTATGCCAGCAGGCGGATAGATTGTTGTCCATGTCGCGCCATTGTAGAGGAAACTGCCGACATTATCAGTATATCCTACGATATTATCGCCGCTAATTCCCATTAGCTTCGTATCGTTTGCCCCAGGCGCGTTGAGCGTTGTCCAAGTTGCGCCATCATACAGAAACCCATGCAAACCACTTGCTCCCCCCAGCCACTGGCCGATTATATTATCGCCATCAATGCCAGTCGAGTTCATAGAGTCTGCCCCGGGCATGTCAAGTGAAGCCCAGCTTCTTGTGACGATGTTGTAGAGAAGTCCATGCCATTTGTTGGGGGTGCTGGTATAATAACTGCCGACTGCATCGTTACCGCTGATGCCAAACATCTCAACCATCTCCGTCCCGGGTATGTCTATTACATTCCACGTCTTCGTCTCCACTTCATAGACAAACCCATGTTGTCCGTCGGAAGCATCATAAGTGCCGATGATATTGTCTCCGCTGATACCGTACGCTATCGTCTGATAAACCACGAAGGGAGCGTCAAGGGTTGTCCAAACGTCATCCGCCTGCGCGAAATTCGCAACGCACAAAAATACGAGCGCTGCGCAGATTGCAACTATCTCTATCTTCTTCATTGTCTTTTCCCTTTCTGTTCTGTCTATGTTTTATTCAGTAATTGTAAATTGTCAAAGCTAAGAACCACTCTCAGCACTAATTTTAGCATACATCTATTAAAAAATTTGGTCAACTCTTCACTTTTCGCAGTTAAATTTTTGTTAACAAAAAAACATTTTATGTAAAACATTACAATCGACGAAAGGTGAAGAGTCAATTATAAATAATACAGAAATGTCGCACAATAAAACTAAAAAAACTGCGATATTTCGTTTACTGGATGGAAAGATTTCCTATGAATTGGGCAAGCCCCGAATTTTTTTAACATTTTAAAATGCAACTCTGTGCCATAACCCTTGTGCTTATCAAATTTATATTGAGGATATTTTTTAGCATATTTATCCATAATTCTATCTCTAGTAACCTTGGCAATAATGCTGGCAGCTGAAACTGAAATAACTTTTTGGTCGCCTGCAATAATCGATTTTTGAGGAATATTTTTTTCACCCTGAGCTTGTCGAAGGGTAAAATTTCCGTCTAAAATTAAAAAATCTGGCTTTAAATTTTTAATTGATATTTCCATCGCCATTTTTGTCGCTTCCAAAATATTTATTTCATCAATTATTTTTTCTGAAACAATCCCAATTCCCCATTCTATATTTGGATGCGTGGTAATAATATCGTAAAACTGCTCTCTTTTTTTAGCTGAAAGTTTTTTAGAATCTTTTATTTTTTTAAAAATTGGGTCATTTAGAATTGATTGAAAATTAGAAATTGAAAATTTAAAATTCCGGACAGTTACTGCCGCAGCGATAACTGGTCCGGCTAATGGCCCTCTGCCTGCTTCGTCTAGTCCTACAACATATTTAAAACCTTGCTGCCATAATTTTTTTTCTTCAGAAAAATTAGGATACTTCATAATAAATTAATAAATCCCATATTTTTACCCGTCGTGAAAAATACGCGATA
>CAIXXY010000012.1 GCA_903923535.1 Candidatus Staskawiczbacteria bacterium
CGATGGTTAATTCTTTGGTTTATGAAGATAATGTTTCAAAAGAAAATAAAACTTTGGAAGTTCAGGGAGTTTTTATAGAAATTGGAAGCCAGCCGGCAACATCTATTGCAAAAGGGCTGGTTGATTTTACTAAAAGAGATGAAATAGTTGTTGAATCAGAAACATTTATGACAAAAACCCCAGGGCTTTTTGCAGCCGGCGATAATAATTCAGGGATATATAAGCAAATTGTCACAGCCGCCGGCGAAGGATGCAAAACATCTTTAGCTGCATACGACTATCTTCGTAAATTAAAATAAACTTAAACCACTCCTACGCTCCGACGCGTAGGAGTGAACAGAACATGCCAGTATTTCATCTTAATGATTTGCCAAAACAAAAAAGAATTCAAATGATTGGAGAGTTTTACGATGCAATAGATTCATTGAAAAATAGAAATGAAGTTCGTTTGTTTTTAAAAAGTTTGTTAAGTCCAGAAGAAATTGCCATGTTTATGCGGAGAATAGAAATAGCTTTGCTTTTGTCGGCAAAATATAAATACAGCGACATATCTGAAATGCTTGGAGTGGGAAATGATAAAATTTCTAATGTTCAGAGAGCTTTACAGCAAGATGATAATGGATATAAAATAATTGTAAAAAGATTAATTGAAAATCGTAAAAAAAGATTAAAAATAATTAAAAAGGAAAATAAAAAAATGACAGATATGTCGCCGTTATCTATTGCAAAGAAAAAGTATCCAGCGCACTTTTTTTTGAATAATTTGCTTGATGTGGCGGTTGAAAAGTTAGAAGAAGACGATAAGTCTTTGGAAAAAGAGGCACTGCTTTTCACTCCATCATCAACGTTTTTAAGAGAAAAAAATAAAAAGAAATAAAAAATAATTTCACTCCTACCCTCCGACGCGTAGGAGTGAAAAACATTAAAATAATAATAAAAATTAAAATTTATGCCAGAACGTTTCGGAGAACAATTTTTACATCAACAAGACCCCGAACTTCATATAACTCAACCTGTGGAGCATGAAAAAGAAAGATTAGAGAGAAAAGGCGAAGAGATATCGCAAAAACCAGCTGAGAAAATAGCTGACTGGCTTGAACTGCTTGAAAGAACGCACACAGGACACAGAGACAAACCAGAAGTATTAGAAAGGATAAAACAAAGCTATCACAAGCAATACGTCATAAAATCAGAAAATATCCCAGAAAACTATTGGGATTTGCAGAGAAGAATAATTGTCAGCGAAGGTCGAGGTGGTGATTTTGAAAAAAACGAGGAAGGGAAAATACTTATTCCCGATGAAGTAAAACAGCAAGCCGAACAGGTTTTAATCTCGGACCAGGAAAAAAGTTTGGATAAGTGGGTTGATTATTTGACTTCGCCGGACGCAGACGTTTATCCAACATGGGCAAAATACTGGGCTTTTATATCAATGGTGAAGATGGGAAAGCTTGAAAAGAAAGAAGATGAAAACGGAAATGAAACAGCCAGATTCCAAAAAAGAACAAAAGACACGGTTTCTTCATTTCCGCCGTTAAACGCAGCGGCTTTAGCTATGACCATAAGCGCTATTGAAGAAAAAGCCAGAGAAAAACAAAAACCAAAATTAAAAAGAGGTAATATTGAAAACAAAAGCATAAAGTTAAACGACAAAGAATTTCAATCTTTGCTTTCAACAGAAAATTTTTCCAAAATCTACAGCCAGTTTTTGATTGAAATGCCCGAGTATTCCACAGAAGGGCTTAAGAATATTAAAGGAGAATGGGTAAAATTTACTCAAGGTTCATCAGAAGCAACGATAGTAAAATCTTTGGAAGGACATCCTTTAGAATGGTGCATTAGAAACCCGGACACAGCCAAAAGCTATCTCCAAGGAGGAGATTTTCATCTTTTCTACTCTTATGCCAAAGATGATGAGCCAGATAACCCAACTGTTCCAAGAATTGCCATAAGAATGGAGGGGCAAGATAAAATTGCCGAAGTCAGAGGTATTGCCGCAGACCAGAATTTTGATCCATATATCGCTCCTGTCTTAGATAAAAAGCTTAAGGAATTCGGACAGGAAGGCGAGCGATACCAAAAAGCCTCGGCTGATATGAAAAAACTCACCGCTATTAGCGAAAAAATGGAAAAAGACCAAAAACTCGCCAAAGACGACTTGATTTTCCTTTATGAAATAGACGGAAGAATTGATGGATTTGGCTATCAAAAAGACCCAAGAATTAAAGAAGTCCTAAGCAAAAGAAATTTGCAGGAGGACTTGCCGATTATTTTTGAATGTCAGTCAAGCCAAATTGCTTTATCAAAAGAACAAATTACAAAAGACACGATTACATATATCGGCGAGTGGACTCCGGAGATTCTAAATCTTATGCCGGAAAATGTGAAATATATTTATGAAAAATTCCCAGATAAAAAAGTTTTTTGGCGAACTATTGAAACAAATTCTAACATTAAAAACGCAAAAGACGCTGAAGATATATTAGAACAGCAAAGATTTAAAATATATGATTATGCCAAGGAAATGTTGAAAAAAACAATATTTTCTGGAGAAAAACAAAAATACAAAGTTGTTTCTTTTTCCGTAGAATCTCTTGGATTTTCTAACGGCGCAAAATACAAAGATATTATTGCCAAAGCTAAAGAATTTGGTTTGGAGCTTTGCCCGGCTGAACTTGGTCCGCAATTGCGTTTGCAATACAAAGATCAGCCAAATAATGAATATTTAAGAGTTGGAATGGAACCTATTGTCGGTTCGGGCGGCTGTCTGCGCGTGTTCCGCTTATTTCGCGACGGGAGTGAGCTTTGGCTTGGCAGCGGCGATGGCGATCCTGGCGATGTTTGGGATGCTGACGATAGGTTTGTTTTCGTCCGTCCGCGTAAGTAATCTTCATTTTGCACTTTGACTCTTGGAAACTTAGCTCTTGCCCCCACACCAAAGTTTTAGCTAAAACTTTGGTGTGGGGGCTTGCCCTTAGATTCTTTGCCCTTTGCATTTCATCAAGGATTTGCATTGGATAATTTTTTTTGCTAAAATAAAATCGGTAATAGGCGAATCTTGCTTGCGATTACGGTTGCAGGCGGCCGAATCCAGTATCTATGCATTGAGAGCGTTTGCGATTACGGTTTCAAACGGAGGATGCGTAAGATATTTAAAAAATGAAGATTACTTGGTGCAAGAAGCTATTGTATTTTAGATACAGAATTCGATACAGCCTCGAGATCGTTTTATAAACTTCAAAGGGCAGTGGCATAGATGGCGTTTTGCATATTATCGATTCGGACGGCTATCTGAACGTGTTCAACTTAGATCGCGACAGGAGTGAGCTTTGGCTTGACAACGACAATGGCAATCCTGACAATGTTTGGAATGCTGACAATAGGTTTGTTTTCGTCCGTCCGCGCAAATCTCTTTATTTCTCCGCCTTTTGGCGGAGTTTTATTTTATAAAGCTTTATGGTAGAATAATTAAAGAATAATATGTCTAAAATAAAAAGTATAATTGCAAGAGAGATTAAGGATTCAAGGGGGAATCCGACAGTTGAGGTTGAGTTGGAAACTGAAAAAGGAAACTTTATCGCATCTGTTGCTTCTGGCGCTTCAACCGGAAAAAATGAGGCAGTTGTTGTTGAAGTGAAAGAAGCAATAAAAAATGTAAATGAAATTATTGCCCCTAAATTGAAAGGCAAAGACGTTTTAAACCAAAAGGAGATTGACGACTTGATGATTGAATTGGACGGAACGGAAAATAAATCAAAGCTGGGGGCAAATGCGATTTTGCCGGTTTCAATGGCTGTTTGCAGAGCCGGAGCTGGTTCCCTTCGACAAGGCTCAGGACAGGCAAAAAAAGTTCCATTATATCAACATATAGCAGAACTCGCCGGATTCAGAATTCATAATTCAGAATTCAGAATTCCATTTCCTATGTTTAATATTTTAAATGGCGGGGCGCATGTTCACACACAAAACCATTTGGATATCCAGGAATTTATAATAATTCCGCAAAAGAAGACATTTGCAGAAAATTTAGTTTCCTGCAATAAAATTTTTAATAATTTAAAAGAGCTTATTGAAAAAAACTATGGGCAGACAGAACTGGGAGATGAAGGGGGATTTGCCATGCAAATTTCAAAAACAGAACAGGCATTGTATTTGTTAAAAAATGCAATTTCAGATGACGGAGCTAAAATTGCTTTGGATTGCGCAGCATCGCAATTTTTGCAGAACGATAAATATAATTTAGAGGACAGGGAATTTACAAAAACAGAACTTTTGGAATTTTATGAAGAATTGGTGAATAATTTTCCGATAATTTCAATTGAAGATCCATTTTCAGAAGAAGACTGGCAGGGATTTGAGTCTATTGTGCGACAATTGGGAAATAAAATTATCATCGTGGGAGATGACCTGACAACGACAAATATCAAGAGGATTAAAGAGGCGCACAATAAATCAGCGTGTACGGGAGTCATCTTGAAATTAAACCAGATTGGCACGGTTTCTGAAACCATTGAAGCCTCAAATCTGGCAAAATCATTTGGGTGGAAAACAATTGTGAGTCACCGCAGCGGCGAAACTATGGATAATTTTATTGCTGACCTAGCGGTTGGCACGGGAGCTGATTTTTTAAAAGCAGGCTCTCCCGCTAAACCAGAAAGAATGGTAAAATATAAGAGATTATTAGAAATTGAAAATGAGCTTAAAAAATTATTCTAATTATTCTAATTTCTAATTACTCTAATCAAATATCAATTTCTAATGACTAATTTATAAAATCTTTTTAGTTATTAGAGTTTAGGCATTGGCATTTGATTAGGTTAATTAGTATAATTAGGTCGATTAGACATTTAACGTATGGCTAAATTATATTTATTAAGGCATTTTAAATCACAATGGAATTTAGAAAATAGGTTTGCCGGCTGGGTTGATAATCCTTTGTCAGAGGAGGGGATAAAGGAATCAGAAAATATTGCCCAGCAATTTTTAGGTTTTGATATGGACGTGATATACACATCTCCATTATCAAGGAATCACCAGACGGTTTGCAGAACTCTCCGCCTTATTGGCAAGAAATATCCGCTTTTTATACATTTAGATGGCGGGAAAATGCAGAAATGGGGCAATTTTACAGATATCAGTGAAAATGATCTGCCAGCATATGTTTCAGAAAAATTAAATGAAAGATATTATGGTAAATTGCAGGGTTTGAATAAAGAAGAAACTATTAAAAAATATGGAGAAGAGCAGGTTCGTTTATGGCGCAGGAGTTATGATATTGCTCCTCCCGGAGGAGAATCTTTGAAAGATGTTTGTAAAAGAACAACGCCTTTTTTTAAAAAATATATTGAAGAAGATTTGAAAGACGGAAAAAATATTTTAGTGGTGGCATCTCATAACAGTCTGCGAGCGATTGTAAAATATATTGAGAATATTCCGGACGATAAAATTATTGATTTGGAACTGCCTTTCGGAGCCCTTGTAAAATACGATTTTGAGGGCGGTAATTATAAAAAGTTGCAATA
>CAIXXY010000013.1 GCA_903923535.1 Candidatus Staskawiczbacteria bacterium
AAGGAAGAATACCAAAAGCTGATTGCAAGAAATCCTAAAAAAATTTATTTAGAAGATATTAATGAGGACTGGTTTAAAACTATTTCTTCTAAAAAAGGAGATAAGTTTTATTTAATAATAAAAAGAATCATTGATATAATTTTAGGATTTATCGGTTTTGTTTTTTTTATATTTTTACTGCCATTAATATCTTTGTTAATAAAAATAGATTCAAAAGGCAGAGTTTTCTTCAAGCAAGAGAGAACTGGTAAAAATGGAAAGATCTTTTTGCTTTATAAATTCAGGACAATGTATGAAGATAATGATCAAAATAAAAAAACATGGAGAGAAAAAGATAAAAGCAACATCACAAGAGTCGGGAAGATATTAAGAAGGTCTCATTTAGATGAACTGCCTCAGGCAATTAATATCTTGAAGGGGGATATAAGTTTTGTGGGGCCGAGGGCTGAATGGATTGAATTTTCAAAAGTTTTTGAAAAAGAAATTCCTTTTTATAAATACAGGCACCTGGTAAAGCCGGGTCTTATCGGCTGGGCGCAGATTAACTATCCTCCCTCAAAATCAGTAGATGAGGCTAAAGAAAAGTTTGAGTATGATTTATATTATATAAAAAATCACTCTATTATGTTAGACTTAGAAATTATTTTAAAATCTCCAAAACTTTTTGTTTATTAAAAGAGGTTAAATCTCTTTTAATTAAGTCATTAACATATATAATAAAAATTGAAATATAAATTTAAAATTTAAATTATGGAATATAAAAAATTGATAAAAGAGCATTATAAACAGGAGGCAGAAAAAAATCTTCTTTCCTTGGCCAGTACTATGGCGGACCAAAATACTAGGAGGTTAGAAATAGAAAATATTGTCGATTTATTAGAAGATGATAAAAAATGTTTAGAGGTTGGCTGTGGCAATGGCAGTGCATCAATAGAGATTTCAAAAGTTAAAAAGTTAGATTTGACTTGCATTGATTTTTCTACGGAATTGATATCTCTAGCGAAGAAACAGCCTAAAACAGGGATTAAAGGAAAAATAGATTTTTATGAAGGTGACATTTTAGAATTAAATTACAAAGAAATTTTTGATGTTGTTTTTACCGAAAGATGTATTATAAATTTATTAACTTGGGATGATCAAAAAAAGGGATTGGAAAAAATGTCTGATGCTTTAAAATCTGGCGGAAGCCTGATCTTATTAGAAGCATTTAATGATGGGCTGGAAGAATTAAATAACGCTCGCAAGGATATAGGACTTGATCAAATCAAACCCGCTTACCATAACTTATATTTGAATAAAGATTTAGTTATAGAATATTTAAAAGAAAAAGGATTAAATTTTATTAAAGAGAATAATTTTTTAAGTTCTTATTTCTTCGGTTCACGAATTGTTTATCCCGCTCTTGTTTTAGCCAATAAACAAGAAATAAAATATAATTCAGCATTTGTAAAATATTTTTCATTTTTGCCATCCTTTGGCAATTATTCACATATTAAGATTTTAGTATTTAAAAAATAAAAAAATGAACTGGAGAATACCTTTATCAAAACCAGATATTACAGAAAAAGAAATAAAGGCAGTCACAGAAGTTTTGAAAACTCCTTACTTAAGTTTAGGTGATAAACTTTTAGAGTTTCAAAATATTATTGCTAGATTTATTGGCGTAAAATACGCTGTAGCAGTGAATAGCGGCACTAGTGGCTTACATTTGATTATAAAGACACTTGGTATAAAAAGCGGAGACGAAGTAATTACAACGCCATTTTCTTTTATTGCTTCTTCTAATTGTATTCTGTATGAGGGCGCTAAACCAGTTTTTGTTGATATCGATGAGAAAACTTTGAATATTGATGTTACAAAAATTGAAAAAAAAATAACTAATAAAACAAAGGCTATTTTAGCAGTAGATATTTTTTCTAATCCGGCTGATTGGGCCGAGTTAAAAAAAATAGCAAAAAAACACAAGCTTTTTTTAATCGAGGATTCAGCAGAAGCCTTAGGATCAGAGTATAAAGGAAAAAAATGTGGAAGCTTTGGAGATGCATCTATCTTCGCTTTTTATCCTAATAAGCAGATGACAACGGGAGAGGGTGGAATGATTTTAACAAATAATAAAAAAATAGCCGATTTATGCAAAAGTATGGCCAACCAAGGCAGGAAAATAGATAAAGGAAAATGGCTAGAGCATATAAGAATAGGATATAACTATCGTCTAGATGAAATGAGCTGTGCCCTGGGTATTGCGCAAATGAAAAGGATAAAAGAAATTTTGAGAAAAAGAAGTTCTACAGCATTAGCTTACAGCAGAAAATTAAAAGATATTAATAATATAGAAATCCTTAATACAAAACCTGGCAATAAATTGAGTTGGTTTGTCTATGTCATAAAACTAAGTAAAGATTTTGCTGGAAAGAAAAGAAACATTATTATAAAAGAAATGGAAAAAAGAGGAATAAAATGTAGCGATTATTTTCAAACTATACATTTACAACCTTTTTATAGAGAAATTTTTAAATATAAAGAAGGTGACTTTCCAATCGCAGAAGACGTAAGCAAAAGAACGTTGGCATTACCTTTTTATAATAATTTATCTGAAAAAGAAATAAATTTTGTGATCAAAAATCTAAAAGAAGTAATGGAAAAAATAAAATAATGAATATATTTAAAATAACAACACTAACAAGAACATTATTTTTTATAGTAACTGATATATTTTTTATAGCCTTATCTATATGGTTAGCTTTTATTTTAAGATTTGATGGAGATATTCCTGTACAATATTTTTCACTTATTTATAAAATGATTGGGCTGGCTATAATTTTTATAATTCCTATTTTTTATTTTCAAAAATTGTATTCTTTCTCTTGGGATTATGTGAGTGCTAATGAAGCTATATCGCTATTTAAAGCAACAACCCTAGCATTTTTATTACTTATTATTACTATTTTTTTATTATCACCTTACTTTAATTTTCCTAGTTCTATCATTTTTATAAGCTATATCTTAGTTTTCATATTCTGCGGAGTGCTAAGATTTTCCAAAAGAATTTACTTGCGAATCATAGGTCAAAATAGAATGTCAGATAAAGAAACAACCCTGATTGTTGGTGCGGGGGACGCCGGAGAGCAAATTTTAAGGAGTATTATTTCCTCTAATAAAACTTCTTATTATCCAATAGGATTCGTAGATGATAACCCTATGAAAAAAGGGGTTTTGATACATGGAATAAAGGTTTTAGGAAAAATTTCTGATATTCCCAATTTGACAGAAAGTCTTCAAATAAAACAGTTGATAATTGCTTTTCCTTCAGCGGGTAGTAAAAAAATAAGAGAAGCGGTTGAGTTTGGGAAAAAAGCAGATATATGGAAAATCAAAATTGCGCCGCCTTTGTCTGAAATAATAAGAGGTCATGTATCCTTTAAAATTCTTAAAGATGTAGAAGTGGAAGATTTATTGGGCAGGGAACCGGTTAATTTAAATACAAAAGAAATTGAAATTTTTATAAAAGATAAATCTGTTTTAATTACTGGAGCAGCAGGTTCTATAGGATCGGAATTATCGCGCCAAGTGGCTAAATTTAAACCTATGACCCTTTTATTACTAGATCAGGATGAAACAGGTATTTTTAATATTTCCAGAGAATTAGAAGGTTATTTTCCTGGCTTGAAAATACAGCGTTTTGTGGCAGATATTACTGATAAAGAAAAAACAAATAAAATTTTTGAACAGTTTAGGCCGGAGATTATTTTTCATGCTGCTGCCTATAAACATGTGCCGTTGATGGAAGAGAATGTAGATGAGGCTGTAAAAAATAACATTTTTGGGACGAAAAATTTAGCTGAGGCTGCTATCAGTTTTAATGCAGAAAAATTTATTTTCATTTCGACAGATAAAGCAGTAAATCCTAGTTCTGTCATGGGAACTACAAAGAGAGTGGGTGAAATGATTTGTCAGCTGTTCAATAAAAAAAATAAGACTAAATTTATTTCTGTAAGGTTCGGGAATGTATTAAACAGCAGAGGAAGTGTTATTCCAATTTTTAGAGAGCAGATTAAAAAGGGGGGTCCCATAGAAGTTACTCATCCGGAAATGAAAAGGTATTTTATGTTAACTTCAGAAGCATGTCTTTTGGTTCTACAATCAGGTGCTATGGGGCAAGGAGGAGAAGTTTTTGTTTTGGATATGGGAGATCCAATTAAGATTGTAGATTTAGCTAAGGAAATGATAAAACTATCTGGACTTGTTTTGGATAAAGATATTACAATAGTTTTTACGAAACCTAGACCAGGTGAGAAATTGTTCGAAGAAATACTTACTGCTGAAGAAGGAACTGTTGCAACTCAAAACAAAAAAATATTTACAGCCATACTTCCTAATCTTAATTTAGAAGGTTTGGAAGAAAAAATTAAAAATTTAGAGAATAATATTTCTAATTCTGAAAAAGATAAAATAATTAAGGCATTAATCGAAATCACTCCATGTTTTAAGCCCGGCGATTCAACTATGTACTAACTTTTAACGCACTATCTAATAGACTTAATTTTTTGTTATTTTCTACTTTTATGATAATATAAAATATTATATTCATGAAATTTTCTATTATTAAAAAAATAATTTTTGTTGCTATTTTTTTGCTTCTGTCGGGAGCTAATATTGCAAAAGCCGCCAATGTAGGCGACATTGTTAATTTTAATGTAGATAAAGGTTTTGATGCCGGCAGTAAAACGCAGATAACATCCACTTTAGTTAAAACAGGCGCGAAACTATATTTTTATGTAGAAAAACCATGGTGGGACTCACAAACACAGGCAAAACAAGCAGAAATCTTAACTGACTTAGATAATTTGTCTAAGGAGTTTGATAATAATATTTATCCGATTTTAACCTCCACATTCGGCTCAGAATGGAATCCTGGGATAGATAAAGATTCAAGAATCACTGTTTTGTTTGAATCAATGAACAGTACTGAAGGGGGGTATTTCAGGGAAACAGATGAATATGACAAGCTTCAACTGCCAAATTCCAATCAAAGGGAAATGCTGTATCTATCTGTTTTTCATATTGATAATCCAGATGCAAAAATAATTTTGGGGCATGAATTCATGCACTTGATAACTTTCAATCAAAAAAATAAAATTTTTGGAGTTGAAGAAGATACTTGGCTTAACGAAGCAAGAGCTGATTATTCTTCAACCATTTTAAAATACGATAACAGCTATGATGGCAGTAATTTACAGCAAAGAGTTAAAGATTTTATAGAGAATCCTTTAGATTCAATAACTGATTGGACTGGCACAAAATATGACTATGCTTCTCTTAGTATGTTTGTACATTATTTAATCGATTATTATGGTATAAATATCCTGACTGACTCTTTAAAATCAAAATCAGTCGGTATAGAAAGCATAAATTATGCCTTGCAAAAATCAGGCTCAAGAGATAATTTTGCAAAAATTTTTACCAATTGGACGATAGTTTTAGTAATCAATAATTGCTCCCAAAATACAGAATATTGCTATTCAAATGAAAATCTGGATGATTTAAGGGTAAGCCCCACGCTTATTTTTTTGCCATTGACAGGCAGCAGTTCTTTATCTGCAACAAACGTTACTAAAAATTGGGCGGGCAATTGGCAGAAGATTATCGGGGGAAGCGGAAATTTAAAATTAAACTTCTCGAGCTTAGCCGGACTCAATTTTCAAGTCCCATATATACTTTATGATAAAGATAACAATTATTCAGTAAAATTTTTATCGCTTGGTGATAATGGAAAAGGCGAGATTAATATTCAAGATTTTGGAATAAATTATAAATCTTTAGTTATTATTCCTTCTTTGCAGACAAAAATTTCTGGATTTGACGGATCAGATCTTATCTATCCTTACAGTTTTACAGTTTCAATTACAGGGAAAGATTCACAGACAAACCAGACATTAATACAAAAACTTTTAGCACAGATAGATTATTTAAAAGCACAAATAGCCAAGCTTCAGTCCCAGCAGGGTATAATAATACAGCAGAATTGTTCGCAAATAAACAATGATCTTTATTTTGGGATGAGAAACAATAATGATGTAAAATGCCTGCAGGAATTTTTAAAGAATCAAGGAGCAGACATTTATCCTGAAGGCTATGTCACTGGAAATTTTGCCGGTTTAACCCAACAGGCAGTAATAAAATTTCAAGAAAAATATGCTTCAGACATTTTGGCTCCAGTTGGATTGCAAAAAGGTTCTGGATATGTTGGCATTCATACAAGAACGAAAATAAACCAGATTTTAAATATCAAATAACGCTATGAAAAAGAAATTTTTTAAGGAAATACCCTGCGGGGCACAAGTAAAAAAAGCGCAGAAAAAATATTTAAAGCAAATAGCTGAAATTGCTGCAGAAAATTTTTCTGGCTTAAAAGGACCCAAAGATGCGGTAAAATGGGTATCATGCAATTTTTCGGCTTTTCCAAGAATGCAATATTTTGTTGCTATAACCCAAAAGGGACCCCGCAAGGAAATTGTAGGCTATATTTTATGGGTGGAAAAAGGAGGATTCAGGAAAGAATCGGTCTGGGAATTAGAACAGATTGCTGTCAAAAAGGCATTTCAAGGCAATGGGATAGGAGGAGAGCTTATCGAAAAATCTTTTTTAGAAATTAAAAATTATCTTAAAAAAAGAAAATCATTTTTGAAGCTGGTGGAAGTGACTACAGGAACTGATAATCAAGCCCAAAAATTATATAGAAAAACATTAGGCGCAAAAAAAGAATGCATTATTAAAAATTTTTTCCGCAGTAATGAAGCTATAATGATTGCCAGGTTCAATAGACCACCTGTAAAGTCTTAACAATGAAAGATAAAATTTTCCAAAAAGTTCACCCAGTCAAATACCGCGAAGCGGTAATTTCGGCAAAGCCGAAATTATTTGACCGGGTAAAAGAAGAGCTTCTGGAAGTTCAGAAGGAAGTCTTGCTTAAAAATTACAGTACTTATAGAATTGGCGGACCAGCCAAGTATTTTTTTGTTGTAAAATCAAAGAATGATTTAATTTCTGCATTAAAAACAGCTAAAAAATTTAAATTGCCTGTTTTTATTTTAGGAGGGGGAAGCAATCTTTTAATTTCTGACAAGGGTTTTAATGGATTGGCAATAAAAATAAGTATTTTGGATGTAAAATTTGAAGATAACAAAGCTTTTGTAGGAGCCGGGACAAATTTAATCAAGCTGGCTTATCTGTCAGCTGATAAAGGGCTTTCGGGATTTGAATGGGCAGCTGGAATTCCTGGAACTGTTGGCGGGGCCGTACATGGAAATGCGCATGCTTTTGGGACAAAAATTTCTGACTTAGTAAAAGAAGTCCAAACTCTAAATCTTAAAAATTTGAAATTTAAGAATTTTACAAAAAAACAATGCTGTTTTTCTCTTAAAAACAGCATATTCAAAAAAAATAAAAATTTGGTGATTGTTTCAGCTGTTTTGGAATTTAAAAAGCAAGATACAGAGCAGATAAAAAATCGCATTAAAGAATTTTTAAAACATAGGGTAGCCAAGCATCCCATGAACTTTCCGTCAGCCGGCTCTACATTTGTTAATCCAGTAGTAAAAATTTATCCAGTCAAATACCGCAAAGCGGTAATTTCGGCTTTGCCGAAATTATTTGACCGGATGAAAAATAAAAAGTTTATAAACAAATATCCTGAATTAGAAGGTTATATAAAGAAAGGAGTTATACCATCAGGATATCTGATTGAAAAATGCGGCTTAGCCGGCAGAAGAATAGGAAATGCCCAGATTTCAGAAAAACACTGCAATTTTATAATTAACTTGGGAGGAGCTAAATCCAAAGATGTTTTATCTTTAATGGATTTAGCAAAGAAAAATGTGAAAGAAAATTTCGGCGTGTCCCTTGAACCGGAAATACAGCTTGTAGGCTTTGATAAAAAATAGTAAAATTTATTAATATAATTA
>CAIXXY010000014.1 GCA_903923535.1 Candidatus Staskawiczbacteria bacterium
AAGGGCGATTTTTTTTATTCAAATAATTTTATTGTTATTTCGCGCAAGTATACCCGATAACATCAATAATATATTTAAGGGCAACAAACCAAATAATGGAAGCTAATATAACTCCGCAAATTATGCCTGCCAAAGAAGATGCTATTGTAGAGCCAATATGCATTTTATAATTTCTTTTTTCTTCTGAGATAAAATCTCTCATGAATTTATTAATGCCAGATTGTTTTGCCATGAATTTTTACCCAGTTAAATAATGCTTTGCATTAATTTTGCTTCGGCAAAATTATTTAACCGGGTGAATTTTTTAATTTAATATTGATTTATTAATTTTACGCTAACCAATTATTTTGTCAATTAATTTATTTCCTTACCTTTTCGGTTACCGCAAAATCGTCGCTCACCTCTTCCCTAAATTAGTTTCAGGTCTTGGCTGCCAGTTTAGTCTTTGGTCTTAGGTTTTTAGATTTTTACCATTAACCTTTGACTTTTGACCAAACTGGTTGCTATAAACTTTAAACTTTTGACTAAAGCTATTTTCGTATTTTTTCTGTAACCCAAAAGCCCATATATTTACCAAGCATTAAACGAATTTGGGCGTCTAAAGCCGGAAGCGAACCGAATAAAATTAAAGTTATCGGCAAAAATATCCATTGCATAAAAACAGTGGATTTTTTAAACCATCTTAAATACCATTTCATATTTTGAGGCACCGGTGGCAGAAGCATTGTGCTCAAAATTGCCGATACAAACATTCCAACCATTGCAACTGTCATAATCTGGCCGGTTAAAATAGGAAGATTAAAAGATAAAACAGTAAAATTAAATTTTTGTCCGCCCAGAAGTATCGGCAGCCAGCCCAATAAAAATAACAAAAGAGCTGCCGTCGCCCATGACCAGAACCCGTCTAAAATAGTATAAACATGGGAAATTCTAGCCCACAAAGATATTTTTTTATTATTTAAAAATCCGAACATTATGTAAGGAATCTCAGCGCATCCCCATGCCCAGCGTTTCTGCTGTTTATATTGGTTTAAAACAGTCCGCCAGAAGTTTTTTGCCATTACAGCATCCATAGAAACCAAATAATAAATAGGAACTACCCTGTAATTTCCATCATAATATAAATAAGCCCTCCAAAAAATTCTGGAATCATCTGATACCACATTCGCAGGATAACCCACTTGGAAAAATACTTTACCCGGCGTTGAATGTGAAGAATAAGTTGTAAGCTTTTCTGACCTCTCCTGCTGGATCATCTGCCAAAAAGTGTTTGAGGTCGAAACAACTCTGGAAAAAACTGAAGCTGACCAGATATTATTATTATAAACAGGAATCGGCTGATAACTTGCTTTTTCAGGATCTTTTTCTGTCAAATAATACCATGTTAAGCAGGAAAAATATTGCGGGAAAACTTTTGTATCAATATCAAAGGTTGAAATTAAAATATTTTCGTAAGGTATTTTCAATTCATCAATAATTTTTTCCTTTGCTTGTCTGCCCGCAAAAGCAGTATTAGATCCTTTTCCACTGATTTCTCCTTTAATTCCGGAAGGATGCACTGAAATTAAAAATTTAAAAAACTTGCTTGAATATTTTTCAGCGATATTTTTTGCCTGTTTTTCAAAAATTTGTCCCGCTCTTTCTTCCACGGCCAAAACTACAATCATTTTTTCTTTCGGATAATTTGATTTTATCAATGTCTCAATGCTCTCTTCAATAATTTCCTTGCCTTCCTTATATGTTGGGAAAATAATTATATGATAAATATCTTTCCAGTTGGAATATCCTTCGGGTCGTTTTATCTTTTTTAATTCTTTCAACCAATCTCTTTTCATATGATTCTTAACCCTAAAATAACCTATAACTTGATGCAAAGAAAAATAAAAAATTCTGAAAAGATAATAAAAACAAAAACAAATAATGAATGTAGCCACCCAGCTTGGCAATAACCAAGAAAAAACAAGCACACCAAAAAGTGTGCCCAAACTTAAAATTGCAGGGATTACTTCAAAAAATCTATATAGTATCTTTTCTTTGAAATTTTTAATATCCGAAGCTTTTGAGATATTTAAATATTCACTTTTTTCCATTATATTTTAAAAACTTTAGCGTGGTGGCCCTACCGGGATTTGAACCCGGGTTTTATGCTTGAAAAGCACGCGTCCTAGACCAGGCTAGACGATAGGGCCATTTATGTTTGTATCTTATATTAAAAATTGATTTTTTTCAAGTTTTAGGTTAAAAACAACATATTCACCCCCACACCATAACGAACCATAGATGTGGGGTAAAAATTAATAAAAATTGATTAAGTTTGAACCAATATGGTAAAAATTTAATTTTGGGTTCGTTTAGTGTGGGGGTAAAAATACTTGCTATAGAAACATCTTGCGATGATACGGGAATTGCAATTTTAGAAGCCAGCAACAATGGTGATTTTAATGTGCTCTCAAATATTGTCTCTTCGCAGATAGAAATCCATAAAAAATATGGTGGAGTTTATCCAATGATGGCTAAACGCGAACATCAGAACAATTTAGTGCCTGTTTTAATAAGCGCATTAAAACAGGCTAAATTATTATCTCTATTTAATTCCGCAGAATTACAGCGAGTAAAAGCGAGCGGTTCTAAAATTGAAAAACAAAATCAAAATTTTAAAACAATAGAAAAAATATTGGAACGCGAGATGGAACTTTATAAAAAAATAATTCCTTTTCTGAAAAAATATAAGAAGCCCAATGTTGATTTAATCGCTGTTACAAACGGCCCGGGACTGGAACCTTGCTTATGGGTTGGAGTTAACTTTGCAAAAGCTCTTTCTTATTTTTGGAACATCCCCATTGTGCCAGTCAATCATATTGAATCTCATATTTTAGTAAACACTTTGGAAAATAATATAAAATTTCCAGCTATTGCTTTAGTTGTTTCAGGAGGCCATACTCAATTAGTTTTAATGAAAGGTATTGGAAAATATAAAATTTTAGGAGAAACTCGGGATGATGCGGCCGGCGAATGCCTTGATAAATGCGCAAAATTATTAAGACTAGGTTATCCAGGCGGGCCGATTATTTCAAAATTAGCAGCAGAAGCCACAGATGCCGGGCTTCTGTTTTACAGAAGCCCGGCATCTGTAAAATTGCCACGGCCAATGATTGGCACAAAAGATTACGATTTCAGCTTTTCCGGACTAAAAACAGCTGTTTTATATGCTGATAGAAAAGTAAAATTGAAAAATGCAAAATATAAAAAAGAAATGGCCTCGGAAGTCCAGCAGGCAGTAATTGATGTCTTGATCAAAAAAACGACAAAAGCTATAAGAGATTTCGATGTTAAATCATTAATTTTAGGCGGTGGGGTTTCAGCAAACCAGGAATTAAGAAAACAATTTCAAAATAAATTAGAAAAAGAATCTCCAGATACGAATTTTTTCGTACCAAAATTAGATCTATCAACAGATAATGCCTTGATGACAGCAATTACTGGTTTTTATCATAAAAAAAATAAAAAAGACTGGAAAAATATAAAGGCAGAAAGCAATTTAAGAATTAGTTCTATCAAATAATTGATCAGATAAATAAAAAATGTTAAGATAAATAAACAAAATTAGATATAATGGATTACAATATAATAATTTATATAATTTTCGGCATATTGCCCAGCTTGACCTGGCTTTCTTATTATCTGAGGAAAGATACTCATCCAGAGCCCAAAAAAATGATTTTAATGATATTTTTTTGGGGCGCTTTAGCAACTTTGCCGGTATTTTTCGTGCAAATAGGGCTGAAATTTATTTTAGACCAAATAAATATAAGTCCATTGGTTCATGAATTAATATACTGGTTTTTAATAATAGCCCTTTCAGAAGAATTTTTTAAATATTTGATAATCAGAGCAAAAGTAATCAATAGCCCGCATTTAGACGAACCATTAGATGTAATGCTTTATATGGTAATTGCCGCTTTGGGTTTTGCCGCTTTAGAAAATATTCTTTATCTTTTCGCGCCCGAAGGGCAAATGTCTTTTAATCAGCTGATAAGCAGGACTTTAATTGTAGATTTCATAAGATTTATAGGAGCAACTTTCCTGCATACTTTGTGTTCGGCAGTGGTAGGCTATTCACTGGCTATTTCTTTTTGCGAAGTAAAAATAAAAAATATATCTCTGGCTTTGGGCATATTCACGGCTATGACCTTGCACGGACTCTACGATTTTTCTATAATAACATTAGAGGGAAATATAAAGTTTATTATTCCAGTGGCTATTATATTGACTCTTGCTTTCTTAGTCTTTTCAGGATTTGAAAAGCTCAAAAAAATGAAAAGCATATGCAAGCTAAATTAAAATTTTTAATTTAAAATTAAAAAACAATTCAAAAGCACTAATTTAAAAACACGTTTTAAAATTTAAAATTTATCATTGTTTTTAAATTTGTATTTTTAAATTTGAAATTAACAATATGCCAAGAAAAACAAAACAAATAAAACCAGAAGTAGAATTAGAAATTCCTCAGAATCAGCCGATAAATAATATAGAAGAAAAAAATATTTATAAGGGAAGCAAGGAAAATATACCCTCTGGAGAAATTTTCGATCAAGATGGCGAGCTTGTAATAGATGTTTTTGAAACAAATTCTGATTTCGTGGTTTTAGCTGCAATTGCCGGCATACAGATAAAAGATATTGACATATCTTTAGAAAAAGACATGATGGTCATAAAAGGAAACAGGTCTGACCCGCATATGAGCCCTGATAAAAAATATTTCTATCAGGAATGCTATTGGGGCCCATTTTCCAGAAAAATTGTTTTGCCTGAAAACATTGATATAGACAAAGCCGATGCCCAGATGGATAAAGGCGTTCTGACTATAAAAATCCCTAAAAATGAAGGTGGCAACGGAAAAATCGGAGTGAAAATATCATAAATCTCTAAAACAAAAAACCGTCCTGAGTTTATCGAAGGACGATTTTTTGTTTTAATAGTGCCGAGGGGGAGAGTCGAACTCCCACGGGTTGCCCCATATGGTCCTAAGCCATACGCGTCTGCCAATTTCGCCACCTCGGCATAATAATTAATATTGTAACAAAAAATGGCGCAAAAAACCATAGTTTGCGCCACTTTTTTAATTCGTGTTATGTTCCAAGAATACCGGAAAAAATAGTTGGTATTGAGAATGCTATAACGCCGACAAGCAATCCTACAAGAGCGAAAAAAAGCGCTTTTTTAGCTGATGTAATCTTGGAAGGATCTCCTGCTGCTGTAGCAAACATAATGCCAGAATAAATAAACATAATAGTCACAGAGCCAAAAAGAATTGGCCAAACTATCATACTTATAACATTACCTATAATTGTTGATATATCATACATATCTGAAAAATAAACACTATAAAATTACAGCGTTTTTTTAAGAAATTAAACCGATACCTGCTAAAATACTATCTAGAGAGAATGCTATAATAGCAACTACTATTCCTACTACAGCCCATAAAGCGGCTGATCTTGCTGTAGAAACTTTTTCTGGAGCGCCCTGCGACGTCATAAACAATATGCCAGCGACAATAAACATTATTACGCCAAGACCAAAAGCAATCTCGTACATAATAGTAAGTATATAACCAATTACAGTAGGTATGTCTAAATTTCCAGTAGGTGGTGTGGATGGAGTCTCATATGCCAAAGATAAAACTGGCAATATTAATAAACCGATTATAAACAAAGCGATTAAAGTTTTTTTCATTTTATTATTAAGTTAATTATAATTTTTTATTTTTTATCCCTCACTAACTTTGAACTGGAGCTCTGGCTCCAAAAGTTCACTATCATCAATTTCAACTAATTACAATATTTCTTTTTTAAAAAATATTTTTGATTATAACAATTAGTTCAAAGTTAGTGAGGGATGAATCATTGAGTTAATACTTCGCCCATAGGCTCAGTATCTCGACCCCGCCCATGCGGGGTCTCGACCTTTTTAATTTTAACTTCTTTTATTTTAACATTTAATTTTTATCTTTCAAGCTAAATGCTAATGCCTAAAATTGTTCCTATCAAAGTGACTATGCCAGATGCGGCCAAACCTATAATTATGCCTGCTATGGCATAGGTTAAGGCAGTTTTAGCTTTGTTTACCCCTTCAGGACTTCCTGCTGAAGTAGCATAAAGTATCCCTGCGATTATAATCATTAAAGTGCCTAAAGTTGCAATAAGTTCGCCGACTGCAGCAGAAATTTTTAAAAGAAGACCTGAAAAAGTACTAGTCTCCCCTAAGGGATTTGGTATTGTGACTTGAGCTAAAGCCTTGCCTGCCGGCAGGCAGACAAAACTTGCTAAGCCTAATAAACTAATGAAAAATATTACGGAAACAATTTTATTATTCATTATAATTATTATATAACTTTAGGCAAAATATATGCAATAGGGAGGTGTGAATAATTTTCAAAACCTAATTTTTATAATTTTTAATTTTGTAATTTTTAAAATAATTTCTTAATGATTAAATTTTTAAACTCGTCGATGCTTAGAAATTAAAAAATTAAAGCATTATTTAAAAATTAAAAAATTGGAAAAATTAAAAATTACTCCTTTAGGCATGCTCCTGATGCAACTTTGTCTCCTTCTTCCAAACGCATTATTCTTACTCCCTGCGTAGCTCTTCCTAATAAAGATATTGATTTTACGCTGGTCCTTATAACTTGTCCTTTTCTGGAAATAACAATTAAATCTTCTTCTTCTATTCCGTCTTCCAAAATAGAAGACATTACAACAGGCCCTGTTTTGCTTGTAATTTTAGCTGCTTTAATTCCAGATCCGCCTCTGCCTTGGGTTTTGTACTGGGAAACTTCCGTACGCTTGCCATAGCCATTTTCCATAACTATAAGAAAATATTGTTTTGCAGGTTTTTTAGTTTTTTCATCAATTGGCGGATTTTTTTCAATTACATCCATGCCTATAACTTCATCTCCTTTTTTTAAACGAATGCCTTTAACCCCGGCAGCTCCTCTTCCCATCGGCCTTATATCTTTCTCTTTGAATCTTATTGAAATTCCGTTTTTAGTAGCCAAGATTATATCGTCTTCGCCAGTTGTTTTGACAACTTTTTTCAGCAAATCTCCTTTTTCCAATTTTATAGCTATAATTCCGGATTTTCTGACATTCTCAAATTCCTCTAAAGCAGTCTTCTTTATCCTCCCATTTTTTGTAATCATTACCAAATATTTATCTTTCTTTTCTTCTTTATTGCCCAAAACCAGCTTTTCCATCGGGATCAATGACAAAACTTTTTCTTCTGCTGAAAGCTCTAAAAAGTTTAATATACCTCTTCCTCTCGCAACTCTTGTGCCTTCTGGTATTTCATAAACTTGAGTTTGGAAAACTTTTCCTGAATCAGTAAAAAACATCAAATTGTCATGCGTTGAAGCGCACAAAAAATGCTCAACAATATCGTCTTGCATTGTTTTCATCCCCATAATTCCTTTTCCTCCTCTTTTCTGAATTTTATATGTAGCTGGATTTATTCTTTTTATATATCCGCCAGTAGTCAAAGTAACAATTGTTTCTTCCAAAGGAACCAAATCAACCTCTGTAATTTCTCCCAATTTTCCTTTTATGACTTTTGTCCTTCTTTTATCGCCGAATTTTTCCTTTAATTCCAAAAATTCTTTTTTTATAATGGTTTTTAATCTTTCAGGACTTTTCAAAATTGCCATCAAGTCTTTTATTGTTTCCAAAATTGCTTTTAATTCATCTTCAATTTTCTTTCTTTCCAAGCCAGCCAATGTCTGCAATCTCATTTCCAAAATTGCCACTGCCTGCCTTTCAGTCAGCTTGAATTTTTTAATTAAATTAACCCTAGCTTCGTCTTTATCTGCTGATTTTTTAATTGTTTGTATTACCGCATCAATATTTTTCAAGGCAATCATCAAGCCTTCTAAAATGTGCGCCCGTTCTTTTGCTTTTTCCAAATCAAATTTTGTCCTGCGGGTGACAACTTCTTCTCTGTGCTTGATAAAATATTTCAAAACATCAGACAAAGATAAAATTTCAGGCTGTATACCGTCAACCAATGCCAATAAATTCAAATGGAAAGTTTTTTGCAAGCTTGTAAATTTATAAAGCCTGTTTAAAGTTCTCTGAGGCTGAAAACCTTTTTTAATATCAATGACAATTCTCATTCCCTCCCTGTCAGACAAATCGCGAATGTCTTTTATGCCCTCTATTTTCTTTTCAGAAACTAATTCTGCCATTTGCTCAACTAAAGATGATTTCAAAACCTGATAGGGGATTTCTGTAATTATAATCTGTTCAGAACCGTCTTTTTTCTCCACAACATCTGCTTTGCCTCTCATCAAGATAGCGCCCTTGCCCTGCGAATAAGCAGAAATTATTTCTTTCTGATCATAAATTATGCCTCCTGTCGGAAAATCTGGTCCTTGGATAAATTCAAACAAGTCTTCTGTTTCAGCTTTTGGATGGTCTAATAAATGAATAGATGCATCAAGCACCTCTGTTAAATTATGAGGCGGAATATTTGTTGCCATTCCAACGGCAATACCCAAGCTTCCATTTAAAAGCAATTGAGGCAAGGGAGAGGGCAAAACAGTCGGCTCTTGGGTTGTGCCGTCATAGTTATCAATAAATTTAACTGTATCTTTTTCAATATCTCTTAACATTTCGTCTCCTATCTTTGATAACCTACATTCAGTATAACGGGCAGCAGCAGCTCCATCTCCGTCAATACTTCCAAAATTTCCTTGACCATCAACCAAAGTATATCGCATGTTAAAATCTTGCGCCATTCTGACCAAAGATTCATAAACTGCCGTATCTCCATGAGGATGATAACTTTTTAAAACTTCTCCAACCACAGCCATTGATTTTCTGTGCTTTGTGTTTGACCTTAATCCGGAATCTGCCATTGCATATAAAATTCTGCGGTGTACCGGTTTTAATCCGTCTCTCACATCTGGAAGCGCTCGTGCAACAATAACTGACATTGCATAATCAATGTATGATTCTTTTAATTCGGTCACCATTTCCCTTTGATTCACGTTTCCCCTTTTACTGTCTGTATCTTTCCCGTCTTCTTGAGCGCGGGATTTTTTTTGTTCCTTTTCTTCTGCCATAGGGCTACTAATTTACTAATCTTTTACTAATATACTAAAATTATTTTATAGAATTTTCATTGCTCGGAGTTACGGTCTGCAAAATATCCAATGAAGGCATAATAACATCGACTGTCGGCAAATTTATTGATTTTGCCGATTTTTCTATTTTTGAAAAATTGCTTATCGCTTCATTAACCCAAAAAAAACCCATTATCAATGCTAAAATAATTACGATTAAAAACAAAATAATCTTTTTTTTATTTTCCGGCAAGGCCTGAAGTTTTTCTATGTATGGACGAAGATTCATTTATAAGCATGGCGAGGTCGGACCTCTCCAAATTGAAAATTTATCTATAAGCCAGAAGAGGTCCGACCTCATGGCTGTAAAACGACTATTTCCATCGCTCCTTCCTTCGGCAAGGTGGATTCTTTAATAATAATTTTATCTTGCGGAGCAATAGAAGGCTTTCCCATTGTTTTTAAAAATTTTGAAACATCATCAAGTTTCATTTTTAATTTCGGCAAAGCATAATGCATCGGAATTATAATTTTAGGTTCAATCTGCGAAATTATTTTTTGTGCTCCAGAAGAATCAATTGTATATTCATCACCGACAGGAATCATCAAGACGTCAACCATATCTATTTTCTCTAATTGCTCGTCAGTCAATTGTTTCTGACCCAAATCTCCCAAATGGCAAAATCTCATGTCTTCTGCTTCAATAACATAAATTGTATTCTGCCCTTTTTCCTTGCCCTCTTTGTCGTCATGAAAGGAGGGAATGCCTTTTATAAAAATTTCTTTGACTTCATATTCTCCAGGGCCCTGTATTATAAAAGGTTTATCCCCCACTAACTTTTCGCCTGCAGTTAAATTTTGTTTTCTCTTCCCCCCATCAAAGTTAGTGGGGGACGAGCCTTTCACACCTTTTACATTATTATGATCGTAATGATCATGAGTAACCAATAAAATATCAGCTGAAAGATTCGGGAATTTTAACCCTATACTTTCATCAAATGGATCGATTACAATGTCAGCTGAATGATCCCTTGAGTTAGAAACTTCAATTTGGAAGCAGGATTGCCCTGCCCAATAAATTTTAGCCATTAAAGTATAATCCGAATGTCATTCGAATTATCCGAATGCAACGAATACGTATTTGTAGCATTAGAATGAATTCGTAGATTAGGATTATTTTATTATTTTATCATAAATATTTTTTGACTTCAAGCCTTGCAAAAATCACTAGATAGTGTATATTGAATACATTATTAGTTAACACTGCTGGCCTGCAGCAGGTTTCCTCTTTTAGAGGATGGACAAATTAACAGGTATTTTATTTTACAAATCGTATTCGCATCATTGGCATAAGATTTGTAGATTGGCATTATAATCACATGATAAAAGAAATTATTAAAAAAGTTTCGGAAACAAATCCTCTTTCAGTTGGTTCAACTGTGGAAGGAAAAGTTGTCGCCAGAGACCGCTCGTCTCTTTTTATTGATTTAGGAATTAATGGAACTGGCATAATATACGGCAGGGAGTTTTACAATGTAAAAGATATAGCAAAAAGTCTTGAAATTGGAGATAAAGTTCATGCAAAAATCGTTGAATTGGAAAATGACGAAGGATATAGAGAACTCTCATTGAAAGATGCCACAAAAGAAATCAGCTGGCAGAGATTGAGAGAAATGAGAGATTCAGAGCAGATTATAAATGTCAGGGTAACTGGCGTAAATAAAGGCGGACTTTTAACGAGCTTAGACGGCATACAGGCATTCTTGCCTGTTTCGCAGTTAGCTCCAGAGCATTATCCCCGCGTAGCAGATGCTGACAAACAGAAAATTTTAAAAGAGTTGCAGAAATTTATAGGCAAAACATTGGAAGTGAAAATTCTTGACTTATTGGCTGAAGAAAACAAACTAATTCTTTCTGAAAAGGCAAAATCAGAAGAAAAGACAAAAGAAGTTCTAAAAAATTATAAAAAGGGAGATTTAATTGAAGGAGAGATAACTGGCATTGCTGATTTTGGAGCTTTCATAAAGTTTCCTTTACCCGCCGAATCCTTGGCGAAGGAGAGCCAATCAAATGAAAATGAGCCCGCCTCCGCCGAAGGCTACGGCGAGGCAAAGCAGATTGAAGGATTAATCCATATTTCAGAGCTCGACTGGCAATTAGTTGAAAATCCTGCTGAAGTTGTAAAAGTGGGAGAAACTGTAAAAGCCCAGATTATAAACATAAACAATAATCAGGTTTTTCTTTCCCTAAAAGCATTAAAACAAAATCCTTGGGAAGAAGTTGAAAAGCAATATAAAAAGGGAGATGTGATAAAAGGAAAGGTGACCAAGTTTTCAACTTTCGGAGCTTTTGTGGAAATAGCGCCAAAAATCCGAGGGCTTTGCCACATTTCAGAATTTGAATCAAAAGAAAAAATGGAAGAGCAGTTAAAAATTGGAGAGACCTATGACTTCCAAGTTCTATTAATAGAACCAAAGGAACATAGAATGAGCTTAAAATTAGTTAAATAGGTATTGGGTGTTAGGTATTGGATAAAAAACAGCCTGAAAAAGTGGGCTGTTTTTTATTGCAAAATGTTGATTTATAAAAAAAAACATGTTAAATTAGCTGTATATGAATCCATTAATCAAAAATTTTGTATTTGTAATATTAATCCTTCTTGTAGTCGGTGGAATTTTTAGCTTGCTTTATTTTCCAGCTACAACTCCAAATGAAATATCCATAACACAACTGGTTTCTGATATAAATGACAGCAAGGTTAAAAAAATTACCACTTCAGGAGATACATTAAATATTACTTATAACGATAATAAAACTGCCACTTCAATGAAAGAAACTGGCACAGGTTTGACAGATTTATTGATAAATTTAGGCGTCAATAAAGACAATCTACAAAAAGTTGAAATATCAAATCAAGTAGCCCAACAGGATTTGTGGTCATGGCTGACTCCGCTTTTGGTTTTTGGCATTTTGCCGTTAGTTGTATTTGGATTTTTCTTCTGGACAATGATAAAACAGGCAAAGTCGGGAGCTGTACAGGTATTTGATTTTACAAAAGCCAAAGCCCGCCTTTTTGGAGCTGAAGGTCATGGAAAAGAAAAAATAACCTTTAAAGATGTTGCTGGATTAAAAGAGGCAAAAGAAGAATTGGTTGAAATTGTTGATTTTCTAAAATTTCCTAAAAAATATCTGGCAATGGGAGCTAAAATACCAAGAGGAGTTTTGCTTGTAGGAGCGGCAGGAGTTGGGAAAACTTTATTGGCAAGAGCTGTAGCAGGAGAAGCCAATGTTCCATTTTTGTCGGTTTCAGGGTCTGAATTTGTGGAAATGTTTGTTGGGGTAGGATCAGCGCGCGTGCGCGATTTGTTTGCAACAGCAAAAAAAGCAGCGCCATCAATAATTTTTATTGATGAATTAGATGCAATAGGACGCCACAGAGGAGCTGGCATCGGCGGAGGACACGATGAAAGAGAGCAGACATTAAACCAAATCTTAGTTGAAATGGATGGATTTGAAAAAGAAACAGGAGTTATAATTTTAGCAGCAACAAACAGGCCTGATATTTTAGACCCAGCCCTTTTAAGGCCAGGAAGGTTTGATAGAAAAATTGTCTTAGATCCGCCGGATGTCCATGACAGAGAAGAAATTCTAAAAATTCACTCAAAAGACAAACCATTGGAAAAAAATGTTGATTTTAAAGAAACAGCTGAAAGAACTCCTGGATTTACGGGAGCTGATTTAGCCAATGTCGCTAATGAAGCTGCTTTGCTAGCTGCCCGCCAAAATAAAACACAAATTAACCAAAAAGAATTTTTAGAGGCAATTGAAAAAGTTTTGTTGGGGCCGGAAAGAAAATCTCATATTTTATCTAAAAAAGAAAAAGAGATTGCAGCTTTTCATGAGGCAGGGCATGCTTTGGTTTCCACATTTATGCCAGATACAGAACCAGTAAGAAAAATATCTATTATTGCAAGAGGAATGGCCGCTGGTTATACCCTACAAGTGCCGTCAGAAGAAAGAAAAATGAAAACAAAAACTGGATTTTTGTCAGAAATTGCAACTCTATTAGGCGGATATTGCGCTGAAAAACTAAAATTCGGAGAAATGACAACCGGAGCTTCCAATGATTTAAGCCGAGCTTCAGAAATGGCAAGAAAATTAGTCAAAGAATATGGAATGTCGTCTTTAGGCCCGATTTCATTTGGAGAAAAAGAAGAGCTTGTATTTTTAGGAAAAGAAATTTCTGAACAAAGAAATTATTCTGAAAAAATTGCAGAAAGAATCGATGATGAAGTTGATATAATTATAAAAGGCGCGCAAAAACAGGCAGAGATAGTTTTATCAAAACACAAGAATTTATTAGATAAAGTGGCAAAAGATTTAATTGAAAAAGAAACAATTGAAAGAGAAGAATTTGAAAAACTGATCGGAGGAGCGCAAAAAAACAATAATAAAAAATAAATAAAATTTATATACCCATATTTTCGCACCTGCGAAAATATGGGTATATGCAAGAGGGCCTGTAGCTCAGTGGAAGAGCGCTACTCTTATAAAGTAGATGCCGTAGGTCCGATCCCTACCAGGCCCACAAAATTGAATATACGGGCGGTTAGCTCAGTCTTGTCCCCCACAAATTAGGGCGTTTAGCTCAGTGGTAGAGCGCAAAGTTGACGTCTTTGAGGTCGCAGGCTCAATCCCTGCAACGCCCACCCTAATTTGTGGGGGATGAAGTAGAGCATTCCATAAAATTGGCTCCAATCCATTCCCGCCCACAAGTTTAATAAAATGAATTATATCGGTATAATTATTGAAGAAAGTTTGGAAAATAAAGATATTTTGAAGGAAGTAAAAATTTTGAGTACAAAAATTGAGCCAGTTACCGAAAAACACAAAACCCCGTGGTTAAAACAATGGACGCTCCATACCGTTGAAATTAATGCAGATAAGGTTGCAAAAATTGCCGTTGAAATAAGTAAATGTTTGGAATCGGCGCATAATTGGTATGCTGATTTTAAAAATAATGAGCTGCACTTTATCGTTTTCCGTAATAAAGTTTTCAGAATAGATAGAACAAATAAAAAACAATACGACGAGGCAAAAAAATATGGCATTTCTCAGAGGTGCGGAAGAGAATTAGAATCATTTTAGCGGAAGCGAATTAAGGCAAGATTCGAGGCGCGAAGAGCGAGCCTAATGCCTCTGCGCATTGTGAGCTCTGAAGCAACGAAGAAGATTGCCTTAATTCACCCGCCCGAAGGGAAGTTAAAAAATAAATTATTTCTGCGTTGCAGCTTCGTCGGCGTATCGCAGAGGATACAACCTCCTCGCTACGCCTTGAACTAATTTATTTTTTAACTTCTAAAACTTGATTCTAATTCTCTTCCACACCCCAAGGAATCCCAGAATATCAAGTTGATTTTCATCCAGACATAAAAAAATGGGAAAGATAAAAAAATATGGATATAAAAATAATTTATGAAGATAATGATGTTTTAGTTGTAGAAAAGCCGGCAGGAGTTGTAGTTTTTCCAGAAGGTGCCGCCTTCGCCAAAGCTTCGGCGGGCCAAGCAAACCAAAAAACCCTTATTGATTATTTAATTGAAAAAAATCCTGAATTAAAAGGCGCAGGAGAGCTTCCAAGATATGGGATTGTACATAGATTAGACAAGGATACCTCTGGAATTTTACTGGTGGCAAAGAATAATGAAAGCTTGATTTTTTTGCAAAAACAGTTTTCCACCGGCGCCAAGGCTTTGGCGGACAAAAAAAATAGCCGAACTCTTGAAAAAAGCGTTGAAAAAAGGTATATTACATTAGTTGAAGGAAATATAAAAGAAGATAGTGGGACAATACATACTTTAATTGGCAGAGCTCCTGGCGACAAAAGAAAACAAAAAGCATATCCCCTAAATGAGATAGGCCCTGGCAAAAGAGAGGCTATAACAGAATATAAAGTTTTACAAAGATTTAAAGACTACACGCTTTTAGAGGTTGAAATCAAAACAGGAAGACGCCACCAGATAAGGTGTCATTTTTCTTATTTACAGCACCCGATTGCAGGAGATAAATTATATGGTTTTAAAAATTCTAAAATCCCGGAAGGTTTGACAAGACAATTTCTTCATGCGGAATATTTAAAAATCCAATTGCCAAGCGGAGAAATTAAAGAATTTTCGTCAGACCTGCCGGAGGAATTAAAAAAAGTATTAAGTAAATTGACCTAATTAATCTAATTTCTAATTGACCTAATCAAATATCAATTTCTAATTCCTAATTTCTAAAACATCTTAGTTATTAAAAATTAGACATTATTTAGAATAATTAGAGCAATTAGAATAATTAGAATAATTTAAATCAATGATTACATTATTAGAAAAATTCAATAAGGATCAGGAGAGAAAATTGCCAGACCTTCGGCCTGGAGATACAATTAAAGTACACCAGAAAATAAAAGATGGTGAAAAAGAAAGAATTCAGATTTTTGAAGGAATAATTATCGGCAAAAAGCATGGCAAAGGTATTTCAGCTACAATAACTGTAAGAAAAGTTGTTGACGGAGTTGGAGTCGAAAGAATTTTCCCTATCCATTCGCCATCTGTAGAAAAATTTGAAGTTTTAAGACATGGAAAAGTAAGAAGGGCAAAACTTTATTATTTAAGGACAGCTAAGGGTAAAAAAGCTAAACTAAAAAGAAAAGATTTTGCAGCAGCAATAGCTCCAGCAGTTGAAGAATCGGCACCAGAAGAAGCTCCAACGGAGGCATCAAAAGTAGAATAAATTCTACGCGCGGGTGGTGAAATTGGCAAACACGCCAGCCTAAGGAGCTGGTGCCGCAAGGTTTGGAGGTTCGAGTCCTCTCCCGCGCACCAGGGCGGTTAGCTCAGTTGGTAGAGCATCTGATCTACACTCAGAAGGTCATAGGTTCGAGCCCTATACCGCCCACAAATAAATTTATTATAAGCCGGGGTAGCTCAGTGGTAGAGCACTGCTCTGAAAAAGCAGTGGTCGAAGGTCCGATTCCTTTCCCCGGCACCCTTCATTATTTTGTTAAGTGCGGGTGTCGTATAGTGGTTATTATACGTCCTTGCCAAGGATGAGACGGCGGTTCGACTCCGCTCACCCGCTCAAAGAAAAAAAGACAGGTTCTAAACCTTGTCTTTTTTCTTTGATTAGAATGGAGTCGAACCGCAGGAAGGGGTCGGGAAGGAGCCATCCTTCCCGTGTAGGAAATTATTCAAATGACCCAGAGGGTACCCCGGTTTTGAAGAAGTGAGCCTAAAGAGGCGAATGACAGATTTGCACTCCGCTCACCCGCTCAAAGAAAAAAGCCCGAAAATCGGGCTTTTTTGGGGTAAAATAGCTGACCTAATTTTACATGTCTAAGTATTGACTTAGACCCTTGAATATGCTAGTATATAAGATACTTCCGAAAGGGAGTTTTTAATTATGAGTAGATCAAAAAAGACAAAAATTAAAGCTATTTTAAGGGGTAAAAACCATTCAATTAGCTCTATACTTGCAGGCATCTTAATCAGTATTTGTCTCTTAGGGATAATTATACCCCAGACGACTGCTGCTGATTATACTAATGCCACTAATGCTTCTTATGTGGCCAAAGCTGCGAATGAAGCGAAAAAGGTTGTTAAAACAATTAAGGTTGTCATTACAGCCTATTCAAGCACCCCAGACCAGACAGATGGCAGCCCATTTATTACAGCATCTAATAAATATGTAAGAGATGGAATAATCGCAAATAACATGTTGCCATTCGGGACAAAAATAAGAATTCCTGAATTATACGGCAATAAAGTATTCACTGTCGAAGATAGAATGAATAAAAAGAAAGGCAATTACCATTTCGATATTTGGATGGCAAACAGGCCGTTAGCAATAAACTTTGGCGCAAGAACAGCCAAGATAGAAATTTTAGAAAACTAAATCTAAACTAAAAACCACCCGTGACACGGGTGGTTTTTAGTTTCAAATCTTATTTTTTATTTGGGTCGTAATCTGTCTTATATCCCGGGTTTTCTGCAGGTCTAAACTTATTAGGATATTCAATGTCTGTTTTTATATCGCGCTCTACTTTCTCAAAAAACTTATAAACTTGGTATGGATTCAAAATATTGCGCATAGTGTAAGGCTTAACTGCTCCCCCTTGCCTAGTATATGTAAATGATCCTGCTGTAGAAATTAAAATACTGCCACTATTCCCGCCGAATAATTTATCAAATATTCCGACATTCACTTCTGTATTAGTTACTTGATCAAAGTCAATTGTCTCAAAACTCCTTCCTATCCATCCTCTTTGCATTATCACCCTTTTATCAGTAATAGCATAGTGAATATTTTTATATGACAAAAATAAATACAATGGAATTCCAAAAATTAAAACTACCCCAATCCAAAAATGAGGCAAAAGCAATATTCCAAATCCGAACAAATGAGAACCGAATAAAATATCATAAACTGCCACTGCAATAAAGGGGATTAAAAATATCATCCAAAATATTCCGAATATAAGCGTGCCTATTGATCCGCTAAAAAAGAATGGCCAAAATTTTGGCGATCCCTCCCAAAGGATATTTTCGTTTTGTTCTAAGATATTTTTTATTTCGTCCATATTTTTTATATTAATTATTATTGTGCCCAGGGCGGGAGTCGAACCCGCATGAGCTTTCGCTCAAGTGATTTTAAGTCACTCGTGTATACCATTCCACCACCAGGGCATAAATTTTCAATTTTGAGGCACGGGTGGGAATCGCACCCACGTATAAGGGTTTTGCAGACCCTTGCTTTACTACTTAGCTACCGTGCCCTATTCTATTTATATTTTACCAATTTTTTATTTTTTTTCAATCTCTTCTTTATCTTTTGCCTGAGTCAAAAGTTCTTCTATTCTAGCTGCCTTACTGATTTCTGTTTCTTTAACAAACCTTATTTTAGGCACGGGACGTGTTCTTAAAGTTCTGTTAATTTGATATTGTATGTCATAAACTGATTTTTGCAATGCATTTAAAATTCCTGCAGATTTTGTTTCAGGATAAACAGAAATAAATGCCTTAGCTTCAATCATGTTTGAAGCCGTTTCAACCCTTGTCAAAGTAACCAAAACTTCCGGAGAAAAAGCAAAATCTTTCAAAAGAATTTTTCCAATCTCATGCTCTAATAGAGAATTAACTTTTTTCCCGCGTAACGGGATCCTCGACGAAGTCGGGACGATTCTATTTGACATTATATTTTTTATTTGATATTGTATTAGTGTCAGCTATTTGTCAACTTTAACCTTTCCATGGGTTGCTATTACCCTAAAATAGCAGGAAGGACAGATATGAATCATACATACTCAGAATGGATGGGCTTCCTTGTTATGGTTATGTTGCTGGGAGTTATGGCCCCCCTAACTACAGTGTCACTTATCCTATGTGTATTCCTAGGCCCCTTGTTTGGACACTATCAATGGTGGATTTTTGGGCCTTTGGGATTGATTTGCCTTTTTATCGATGCATATAGGCTCAACAAGTACAGGTGAGTCTGAAAGGAAGATCATCAAAAACTTTTCCAGATAATCATAAATCCTCGATGACTTAATTGTTATTGAGGCTTTTTTATTTTTAAATTTTATTAATTATTGAAAATTAAACTATAGTTCTCCTTTTTTACGGCCTTCAATATAAGCCTGCAATATATCTCCTTTTTCAATTTTTACATTTCCCTCAAAAAGTATGCCGGCCTCATCGCCTTTGCTAAGCTTGTCTATGTCTTTTTTGTCGCGCTGGAGATTGATTATTCTTCCTGAACCGACTTTTTTATCATCTCTTAAAACTTCTAGTTTCAATCCTTTTTTCAATTCTCCTTCTGTAATTTTTCCGCCCACAATCTGCCTGTTTTTTTCTCCCCAAAAAACCAAAATTGTCCTCAATTTGCCGATATTCTCTCTTGTTATTTCTGGCTCTAAAGTTTTTTCCAAGCTGTTTCTCACATCCTGTATTAATTCATAAATCACTTCAAATGTTTTAACCCTTAATTTCTTTTCCAAATCATTTCTCATAAACTGCACGACAGACGGAGTAATTTTTACCCTAAATCCGATTATGATAGCTTTTGACATTTCAGCCAGCTTTGCATCGGATTCAGAAATATTCCCAACTTCTGATTTTAAAATTCTTATAACGGCCTTGTCCTGCGGAAGATTTTTTAACATTGCCTCAATCGCTTCCAATGAACCAAAAACATCTCCTTTTAAAATTATATTCAAAACTTTTTTTGTAGGATCAGTTTCCAAAACAGAAAAACCGAGAGTTCTTTTTGGTTCTTCTTTTTTTATTTTTTCTTCAGCTTCCTCGGCTGTCTTGTAGCTTCTAAATTTTTCTCCCACAGCTGGGACTTTTTCAAATCCCAAAATAATGACGGGCTGTGAAGGATATGCTTCTTTTATAGGAAGGCCCTGAAAATCTTCTAAATGCTTTATTTTAGCCAATGCCAAATCCGTGGCAATAATATCCTTATTTTTCAAAATGCCTTTTTGGACAACAGCAGTTGCCACTGGTCCCTTTGAGCCGTTCATATATGATTCAATAATTAATCCTTCAGCTGGAACTGGGTGCCCTTCAGAAGGGATCTCTGATTTTAAATCCTGCAAGTCAGAAACTAATAATATAACTTCCAATAGTTCATCAATTCCTGTCTTTTCTTTTGCTGAAACTTCAACAGATGGCATTGTACCTCCGAAAGATTCGACTAAAACATCAATTTTAGAAAGCTCTCCTTTTATCTTCTCAGGATTGGCATTTGGCAGATCAATTTTATTTAACACCACAATCATCGGAATTTCAGCCCTTTTTATAGCCATTATAGCTTCCTTTGTCTGTGGTTGCACTGATTGGGCAGCATCCACAACTAACAAAGCTATATCAGCAACCTCAGCGCCCCTGGCCCGCATTGCAGAAAATGCTTCGTGCCCAGGCGTATCGATAAATGTTATTTTCTTGCCTTTTTCCTCTACCTCATATGCTCCGATATGCTGGGTAATTCCGCCTGATTCTCTTGAAGTTATTTTAAAATCTCTAATAGCTTCTAATAAAGAGCTCTTTCCATGATCAACATGCCCCAAAACAACCACCACTGGTGGCCTGTGTAAAACTTTTTCAATTTTAGATGATTTTTTAACCATAACTATAATTATTCTAATTATTCTAATTGCTCTAATTATTCTAAATAATTTCTAATATCTAATTTAAAAAATTAGGCATTAGTCATTGGCATTTGATTAGGTTAATTAGAATAATTAGGTTAATTAGACATTTATTGCCCTTGATATTGCTTCTTTTTCTTCTTCCGATAATAAGTGTTCTGATTTGCCATTTTTTATTGCTTTGGCATAAACCCTATTCCCATCTTTTACAAATAAGCTTGAAATTACAAAACCATTATTTTTATTATCTAATAAGGCAATTACAAAACTTTGGTTTCCTCCTATGTCACTAAAAGGATTAAATCTTACTATGCCTGTTTTTCTAAGGGTTGTTTCACAGATGTCTTCTAAATTTTTAATTTTTAAAAAGGCTTCTTTAATGTCTTTTTCCAAGCTATCATTCCTTTCTTTCTGCGATAAAAAAACATCTTTGAAATCTTTTATCTCGTCCCCCACTAATTTTGTTCTATTTTTTACTCTTACCAATTTCCCAGTTTTTTTGTCATACTCAAAATTAGTGGGGGATAAACCTTTTTCCAGCAATTCATCTATTTTTCTGCTTGTACGATAAAAATACCAAAGCAAAAAAGCATTGACTGCAACCAAAACTAGAATAACTGCGCCTAATAACAAAAAAATAATCGTCTGCGTCAACATACGACTATAATACAATAAATTTTATAAAATTTCAACCCTTCACCTTAACGCAAAAAATATGTCAAAAAAAATATAAAATATCTTATATAAAATTGGCTAACAAAAGGTACTAACAGAAAGGTGAAAGGTCAATGTTCGGCGCTTTTATCTAATGCGCTCCAGATGTTGGGGTCTTCAATTCCTAAAACCCATGCTGAGAATCCTCTGAAATTATTTTGTTTTATAATATCTAATTTATTTTCAAAGCTCTGCTTGTCCTGATACCAAATCTGGTATTGGTTGTTGTTCCAAAAATATGTAAGCCAAGACGCTCCTAGAACTTCGTCAAAACCTAAATTATGGCGGAAATTAGATCTTATATACATAAGCCCGTCGTATGTTCCAGATCTTGCTATTCTTTTAAAGGGATTTGTGCTCCAGCCCCAAGAGTAAAGAGGAATTCCAAAAGATAATTTTTCAGGCGGAATTTTATCTTTTACATAATTCAACACACTATTAATAAATGGCAGAGACGCCACAGGACCAACAGAATTTGGATCGTCATAAGTCATTAAGCTTATAAAGTCAGCTGCCTTAGCTAATCTGGCATAATCAAAAACCCCTCCCCAATTTTTAAAAGCATCTGTATCTTCATAATCAACGAAACGAGAAGATGCAGCCACGCTTAAAATCAAGCCATTTTCGTGCAGAAATTTTGCAGATTTTTCCACAAAAGCTGAATATAAATCTTTATCTAAATAACTTATATTTTCAAAATCAAACTGCCAACCGATATAATTATTCTTTTTTGCCGCATCAACAAGAGATTTTATCACCTCATCCTGCGAAGATTCAGAAAGCAATAAATTATGAATCACACTTTGTTTAAATTTAGTATTCACCACCAACGGCATAACTTTAATTTTCTTTTGGCTTATTATTTTTTTTAATTTATTATCAAGTCCGCCAATTAATTTTAATTTATCAGAGACCGCATAAAATTGCGGAGCTAAAATATCAATTTTATCTGAATTTTTTTGTAAACTTTTAATGCCTTTTTTTTCTCCAGACTGATTCATATAAAATATTTTTTCGTAATTATATTGTTCAGCAAAACACAAAAAAGGAGCGCTCAAAATAACAGAGCAGAGAAACAACATTGATAAATATTTTTTATTGATGCTCATGCGGTGTTTTTTGATTGATGTTCGAACATTTTTTGAGCAAAACCCCCAATAAGGAAGCCAGCCCCGCCACTGCTCGACAAGCTCGCCACACCACAGAAAAATACTCTTTGCTCTTTTCATATTGCGCGCCCCCGATTTCTTTTTCTTTTAATGAAAAGAGTATTTTTCTGCGGTGTTCTGCCCTCCAAGTATTCGGGCAGGTGGCGGGGCTGTCCACAATTTGATTTCGCAAAGGAAAAGCGGAATTCCCCCCAAACCCCCCTTCCGCTTTTCCTTTTCTCAAACGGAACGGGAACGGAA
>CAIXXY010000015.1 GCA_903923535.1 Candidatus Staskawiczbacteria bacterium
GCTATATAATTTCCTATGAATCTTTGAGCTCAGGTCAAGACTATAAGAGTTTTTACAATGCAATTAAATCTTATGGGAGCTGGGCTCATATTTCTAAATTTGTATGGGCTATAGTAACAGATGATAAAGCATCAGAGGTAAGAGAAAACCTTAAATCTTTTTTAAATCCCAAGGATAGAATATTTGTTATTAGATCTGGAGGGGAAGCTGCATGGAAAGATGTTGTATGTTCTAGCGAGTGGCTCAAAAAAAATTTATAATATTATGGTAGCAAATAAAAAAAATAGAAAAAATGAAGAAGGTGAAGTCATGAAAGTGAAACGAGCTAAGTATGACTCCCTTTGTATATATGAAATTAATGAAACTGAGTTGGAAATATTGGAAAAAGGATCTCCAGATTCTTTGTTTTTAAATTTCTCTATTTTTTTGATTTCTTCTGCAATTTCTTTTACCTTGACTCTTACAACTACAACAATAGATAATGTGAAAATTTTTAATACTTATTTATTTTTTACAATTTTGTCTTATCTTATAGGCATAATTTTATTTATTATTTGGTTCAGAACAAAAATATCGACAAAATCAATTATTCAAAAAATAAAAAATCGTTTATCACCTGATGGTAAAAAATAAATTTATGGATGTATTTTTACAATTGCAAATAGAAGTTGTCAAAGCCGAAAGGGTGTATAATAAATAAAAGGTCAATCTAATATTTTATTATTAAAATATAATTATTATGAAATATCTTTCTTTAATCGCTTTGATTATTGCTGCGGGGGTGATTGTGAACGAATTTTCCTATATCAGCACAAGCTCTCTGGCTTGGGTCATTATAGGATTGTCAGCGTCAGTTATTCTGCTTGCTGTTGACCAGCTTGGCTGGATAAAGGCATAATAGGGCAACCCTTCGACAAGCTCAGGGCAGGAATAGCCTAAACCCGAATAGCTCAGACCTGCTTTGCCCGTCCGACTCGTCCTTCCGTAGCTTTATGCGAAGGTGGAAGCTTTAGCGTAGGAGGGTCTGAAGCTATTCAGATGTATAGTGATTAAACGGCTCACCAGCTTTGGCCTTTCGAAGCCTTGGCGAAGGAGGTCCGTTGAGGCGTTTACCAAAATCCTTAATAAACGCGGGAATTGAATTAATAAACATCAAATGGATATTCTCTTAATTATTATTCTTATTTTTGCGCCAGTCCCGATATTCCATTTTTGGCTTCATGCCATGCTTGCTTTTTGGCGCAAAAATCCTGTTTTATTCTATTTATTATGCTTGTTATGCTGGATAGCTTCTTTTTTTGTGTTGAAAATGGCAAGTGAAAATTCTTACTATGCATATTATCCGGACAGTTTTTCTATTGTATTAGGATTTTTATCAGTTGTTGCAGGATTCATTTTGATAGCAAGCAGTATTTTAACTATAGGTCCGAAACGTTTTTTTATGTGGGCTGTTTTGAATCCGTCTTCAGTAAAACAGAAGCGTATTGTTTCCGGATTTTTCAAAATAATCCCACATCCTGCTTATCTCGGAGAACTTTTGGTGCCTTTAGGAACTTTTTTATTATCTGGTAAAACTTATATTGGCATAATTTTTATCTACATGCTTTCTTTAATGCCGATAGTTATTTATTTTGAAGAGAAAGAATTATCAGAACGCACAAAATAAAGCTGAGGGCGGTTACAGAAGCCCGGCATCTGTAAACAGGCAGGAAATCCACTTACCAATTCGCGCGAATTGGTAAGTGGGGAAAATCAGAAAATAATCAAAAATAATAACAACAAATAATAATTACATTTAATAATTACATTCTCATATTCTGCAGAATATGAGAATGTAAAGAAGCGGTGTGTTGCGTTAGGTTTGACAGTGGGTTCTATGGTGGTAAAATAGAAACATAAGTTAATAAAAAAGAAAAAAACATAATTAAATTAAATTAGAGTATGGCAAATAAAAAAATAACAGTTGATAGTCTTGCGGGAATGATAGGTAAGGGTTTTGCTGGTGTGGACAAAAAATTTGAGGAAACTAATAAAGAAATGAGGGCTGGTTTCAAAACTATTAATGAACGGTTAGATAAACTCCAGAATAATAGAATAGAAAAATTGGAAAAGAGGATGGAAAGGTTGGAAGAGGCTTTGGTTATAAAATAGAAATTGAAAAGCGCGCTGAGCTTGTCGAAGCGCGCTTTTTTGATACTTGATTCTTTGCTAAAAAAATGTTAAATTAGACAATATTATTCTTAATATTTTTTAAAAAAAATAACAACGGACGAAAAAAGGTATTCAGCGTCCCGCTAGGCGGGACGAAGCAACCTTGTTCGCCTCGCTCACACGATTGTGAAAGCAGAACAAAAAAAATTGCCAAAATCGCAAATTGAGTTAACATTTGAGCTTACAGCCGAAGAATTTCAGGAGCATTTTAAACATGCAATTGAGCATTTAAAGCATCATGTGAAAGTGGATGGGTTTCGCGAAGGAAAAGCGCCTGCATCAATGATTGAGGACAAACTAAAGCCAGAAGCTTTGCTTATGGAGGCGGGAGACCATGCGGTTCAGCATGTTTATGTCGATTATATTAAGGAAAGCAAATTAGAGCCCGTCGGAAATCCCGAAGTTCAAATAAAAAAGATAGCTAAGGGCAATCCGTTTATCTTTACTGCGGTAATTACTGTTTTGCCAGATGTTGAGTTGCCTGATTATAAAGAAATTGCAAAAATGGTTAAGGGCAAGGAGGTTTCTGTTACAGAGGAAGAAATTCAGGACACTTTAAATTATCTGCAAAAAACCAGGGCAAAATTTACATTGAAAAATGAAGTGGCTGAAAAAACACATTCGTCGCCTGATGGCTCCTTAGTGCCAGGGGATTTCGTTGAAATAATGTATGAAAATAAAGACATAAATGGAGGCAAAGAAGTTGCCGATAAATTTATTTTAGGCGAAGGCGGATTTATGAAAGGATTTGAAGATTCAATTGTTGGAATGAAGGCAGGCGAAGAAAAAACATTTACAGTTAAGTTCCCGGAGAATTCTCCGCAGAAAAATTTGGCAGGCCGCCTCGGGCGAGCCTCGCCTCTGGCGGGAAAAGACGGCGAGTTCAAGGTTAAAGTGGTTTCTGTGCAGAAAATGGAATTGCCAGAATTAAATGATGAATTTGCAAAAGAACTGGGAGCTTTTGATTCGTTGGTTGCCTTAAAAGAAAGTATGAGAGAAGGAATTTCAGCAGAAAAAACAGAGGCAGAAAAACAAAGAGTAAGAGGAGAAATTTTAGAAAAAATTGCTGAAAAATCAAAGTTTGAAATGCCAGAGGCAATGGTTGAATATGAAAAAGAAAGATTGCTTGAAGATTTAAAAAATAAAATTTCGCAGAGCATAAAAATCAGCTTTGAAGAATATCTGGCTTCCATAAAAAAGACAGAAGAAGAAATAAAAGAAACTTACCAGAAAGAAGCTGAAAAAAGATTGAGAGGATTTTTGGTTTTAAGAGAGCTTTCAAAAGAGGAAAATATTGAGTTTTCCGATGAAGAAGTGGAAGAAGAAGTATCAAAATCAATAAAAAATTATTCAAAAGATCAATTGGCAAAAATTGACATAAACGAATTAAAAGAGTATACTAAAGGAGTAATTAACAACGAGAAAGTCTTCCAGATATTGGAAAAACTTTCTAAGTAAATTACACGTATTAATAAAATAACAAGATTAAATCAAAAGGTAAAAATCAAAAGTCAAAAGTTCAAGTTAAAAGTCAAAATTAAATGAAATAATTAGACTTTTAAATTTTGAATTGTAATTTTGAATTTTGCATTTTGAATTTTAAATTTAATATTGTGCCAATAGTACCAACTATTGTAGAAAGAAGTCAGCGCGGTGAGCGCGCATACGATATATTTTCAAGGCTTTTAGAAGAGCGCATTATTTTTCTTGCGGGTCCCGTTACAGATATGAATGCAAATGTGGTTATTGCCCAGATGCTTTATTTAGCGTCTAAGGATTCAAAAAGAGACATAAAGCTTTATATAAATAGCCCAGGAGGTTCAGTTACAGCAGGTTTAGCAATTTACGACACAATGCAGTATTTGAAATGCCCTGTTTCTACCATTTGCATAGGACTTACAGCCTCAATGGCGGCAGTTATTCTGGCATCAGGCACAAAAGGAAAAAGGTTTTCCTTGCCTAATGCTGAAATACTTTTGCACCAGGTTGCCGGAGGCATGCAAGGGCAGGCAGCAGACATTGAGATTACTGCAAAGCAGATTTTGCACATGAAAGAAAAGCTGAATAAGATTATAGCTTCCCATACCGGACAGCCTTTAGCTAAGGTGGAAAAAGACACTGACAGGGATTTTTACTTAACCGCAGAAGAGGCCAAAAAATACGGATTAATTGACGAAGTCATCGGAGGCAAGTAATTCTAACCTAAAAACCTAGAAAATATATCGCATGCAAGCTCACCGAGTAGGTGAGTTTATTTATTACTAAATTTTTAAATTTCCAATTTTTGATTTTATAAATAATGCCAAAATTTCTTAATTTTTAAACATTAAGACATTTAAAAATTATTTTAAAAATTACAAAATTAAAAATTACAAAATTATGAGTGAAATAATATTATTAGTTATAGGAGGCGCGTTGTGCCTGATAGCGGGAGCCGTTATCGGATATTATGCACGACAAAATTTAGCCAAGAAAAGAGCAGGTTCGCTTGAAGCGAAACTTCAAAAAAGAGTTATTGATGTCAAAGAAGAGACTGCAGCAATGATAAAGAATGCAGAAAAAAAATCTGCAGAAATTTTAGAGAAAACTCAAAAAGATGTCGACGAAAGAAGAAGAGAATTTTTGAAAGCCCAGCAGCTTTTGTTAGATAGAGAAAGTTTGTTGGCTGAAAGAATTGCTTCTTTTGAAGAAAAAGAAAAAGAGCTTCAAAATAAAGGAGAAAAATTGAAAGCCATAAAAGAAAGTTTAGAGCAATTAAGGCTCGAGGCTGAAGGCAAATTAGAAAAAGTAGCTTCTCTTTCAAGAGAGGATGCCAAAAAAGAATTATTGGCATTGGTTGAAATAGAAAATGAAAAAGAAATTTTAGAAAGAATGAAAAAATTAGAGCAGGGAAACCAGGAAAAATTGCAGATGAGAGCAAAAGAAATTGTTTCTTTGGCAATTCAAAAATGCGCGGTTTCTCAGGCGCAGGAGTTAACAACAACAACGGTCATATTAGCCAACGAAGAATTAAAAGGCAGAATTATTGGCAAGGAAGGCAGGAACATCAGGGCATTTGAAAAATTAACCGGTGTTGAATTGATTGTTGATGAAACTCCAGAATCAGTTGTTATCTCTGGATTCAACCCAATCAGAAGACAGATTGCTAAAGTTGCTTTGGATAAATTAATTGCAGACGGCAGAATTCAGCCGGCTAAAATTGAAGAAAAATATGAGGAAGCAAAAGCAGAAATTGCAACTAAAATAAAAGAAGCTGGAGATAAAGCAGCCTATGAGGTTGGAATTATTGGATTAAGCGAAAAATTAATCCAAATCCTTGGCAGATTGTATTATAGGACAAGCTATGGCCAAAATGTTTTATTACATTCAATGGAAGTTGCTTTGATAGCAGAAACAATTGCAGATGAATTAGGGGCCAATAGCCAAGTGGCAAAAAGAGCAGGTTTATTGCACGATATCGGCAAAGCAATTGACCAGCAGATACAGGGTTCTCATATTGAAATTGGAATTAAGATTTTAGAAAAGTTCGGAGAATCAGAGGCCATTATAAAAGCAATGAGGGCTCATCATGGAGATTACCCTGTTGAATCTTTAGAAGCTACAATTGTTACTGTAGCTGACGCAATTTCAAGTTCAAGGCCTGGAGCCAGAAAAGATACTTTGGAAAATTATCTGCAGAGATTGAAAGATTTGGAAGATATTGCAAATAAGTTTGAAGGCGTTGAAAAAACATACGCCATTCAAGCAGGAAGAGAAATCCGCGTGTTTGTGAAATCAGACAGAGTTGATGATTTGCAAGCTGCAAAAATTGCAAGGCAGATTGCTGCAGAAATTGAAGAAGAATTAAAATATCCCGGAGAAATTAAAGTTGTAGTTATAAGGGAAAATAGAGTGATTGAGTACGCACGATAAAGAAAAAAAACCGCCCTCTCGGGCGGTTTTTGGTTTGCATTATTTCTGAGATTCTAAAACTTTATCAATCAGCGCATTTGCCTCGGCGATGTCTTCAGCAGTAGTCGGGCGTTTGCCGAAATTATTTGATATTCCAGAAAATTTTCTATTAAATTTTTTTACTTCTTTTACTAATTCTTCTGGTATCTTTTTATCTTCCGCTAAATAATATAGGGTGCCAACTAAAGCCACCCACCAATTTTTCCTTACCTTAAAATTACCATTGTCATGGATTATTTCACTTGGAATTTCATCTGTCCAATTATTTTTCAGTTCTTCCAAGTCGGCAAATGGATTATATACTTCTTTATTTTCTAGATTTGTTATTATCATATTTTTTTTAAATAAAACGAGTAATAATAAAAATGAATAACGTGCCTAAAATTGTCAGGCCAATTAATTTGTAAGAGCTTTGTTTTGAATGGGCTTCTGGCAGAATATCCGATGCTCCGATATAAAGCAAAAATCCTGCAAAGAATCCTAAATATAAAACCAAAAAATGTGGAGAAAGTTTGAATAATAAAGTTGATGCAGCCCCTAAAACAGGCGTTATTGCGCCTAAAAGCAAAAACATTTTAGATTTTTTAGCAGTGTTTTTGTTATTAAGCATCAAAGTTATTATGTTCATTCCATCTGTGAAATCATGAGAAATAACAGCAACGGCGACTAATATTCCTACAGTAGTATTAACTTGGAAACCAAGTCCAATACCAACGCCGTCCATAAAACTATGCCCGACTAAAGCCAAGGCAGAAGCAACTCCTATGTGAGGATGCTTATGATGAATAGAACAATCTTCCTCGTGGCAGTGCTGTATTAAAATGCTTTTTTCTAAAATATGGAAAATCAAAAATCCCAAAACTAGAGCAACCATAATTTCAATGGAATTAAAATTATAGATTTTAACTTGCTCTATAATTTCTGGAAAAATGTCAAAAGCCACAACGCCCAATAAAACTCCGGCTGCAAAAGCCATAATATAATGGAGCTTGTCTTTAAATTTAATGGCAAAAAATCCTCCCAAAAGGGTTGAGAAAAAAGTTGCTATTGAAAGTATGATAACTATTGCCATTTTTTATTGGAGTATATTTACAACTACGCTCGAACTTACTTTATCAAAAATTCGTGAGAAAAACAACGCCCGCCGCCCTTCTGGGCGGCGGGGCGGGGCAGAAACACAAACTCGTCGGCTCGGGCGGAAAAAATTCTTTTGGGGTGTGGGGCAAAAGGAAATTTTTTGCGCCCTCGCCTCCGCGGAATTTTTTTGGCGA
>CAIXXY010000016.1 GCA_903923535.1 Candidatus Staskawiczbacteria bacterium
AATTATAAGTAACAATATTTCTAAATATATTTTCATCTTATTTTTGTTTTTCTCTTGCTCTTATATTCTAATAATATAATAGATACTATAAAAATATCGAAAAGAATCAAAAATAATAGCAATAAAGAATAAGTATGGAAATATCTGAAAACCTGATAAATTATAAAAAAACTGAAAGCTGCCGAAGCCCAAGGATAAGCCCAAATCTTATTTTTCATTAAGGATATTCCCAAAAATATATTAACTATCCCATGGAGAATTAAATAAACAATAGCAAAAGTATGTGTTCCTGCTGAGAAATTATTTGCTGCATTGATCAGATAATTAGCAAAAAAATCATTCGAGTCATCTGAAATCTCTTGTTGGATTAAAGAAATAATCAAATTGTTTATAACCAATCTGCCTGAGATTATAAGAATAAGTCCTGCTAAAATTTCAAAAAAGCCAAAAAAAGATTTTATTAAAATCCCTATTTCAAAAGCTTTATCTAGTATTTTTTTATTAATTTTTAAATTTTCTTTGAACATTTTCGCTGGTTAATTCTATTAAAGCATTATTTGCTATCCATTTTGCGCTTTTAGAATGGTTATTTTGTATTTCTTTGGCCAATTTTATCGCTTCTTTATTCAATTTTTTATTTCTTTTTCCTATCTGCCTCAACGCCCAATTTACCGATTTTTTTACAAAATTTCTTTCATCAATTGCGGCCTTTTTTATCAAAGGAAAAAAATCCATAAAATCTTCGTCTTTCATTTTTTTATCATGCACAGCCAATGCGGCAATTAATGCAAATGCTGTTCTTTTGATAAACTCTTCCTTGCTTTTCGCAAATTTTGAAATTTGATTTTTCGCTATTTCTGATTTATCAAGCAGATTCATACAAGCCTGATCGCAAACATCCCATGAGTCAAAATCGCTGACCCATTTGTTGATTTGATCAACTGTCAATTTCTCTGCATCTGCAAGCATGCTTGCCAATATTCTTGCTTCATGTATTTTTGAATCCCAAAGCTTTAACGCCAACTGATGGTTTTTTTTAACGATTCTCGCAATTTTTCTTAATTCCGGAACCGGCGCCCCGTAAATCTTTGTCTTCGGCCTTATGCCGAATCTGGCCATGCCCTCAACATTTTTTGGATTCTTCAATGATTCTAATTTTCCAATAATTTCTTCGTATTGCATATTTAGCTATTCTACCATTTCAAGAAGTTCAATGTAAATAAAAAACCGTCCTGAGTTTATCGAAGGGCGATTTTTATTATTTTTAAATCGCCACTATCTTTTTCTTTTATTAAGCTTAGTCCTATTTCTCTTTTTGGCTTTTCTCCCGAGTCTTTTTTTATTTGCCCAAGTTATCATTTTTTATTTTTTAATAATAATTTTAATTATTTTTGTTTACTAATTCAATTTTCTTTTCTTTTCTCCATCCTTTAATTTCCGCACATTCGGTATATTCTACCTGCTGGCATTAGTATCTTCGTTCTACTATGATCTGTTGATCTCAGTACCTATCTGATTTGACTTGTTAGTCCCACTTTCTTTCATAAACTCTAATTTCTTAATTCTATTCCATTTCTTGATCTCGGCTTCTCGTCTTCTAGCACTTTTTAAATTATTAAATGTTTCAAAATATTTTAATTCCACTGGTCTCCTTATTTTTGTATAATGCGCGCCGCATTTTGATTTATTATGCTGTTTTATTCTTTTTTCTAAATTATTCGTACAACCAACATAAAAAGATTTGTCGGCGCATTCTAGGATATAAGTATAGTATTTCATTTTTATGACACTTCGGCGTTGCGACGCCTCAGTGCCTTCTTCGCTCATATTTATAGCAGGCCGAAGGCCCTGATGAGCGAAGCGAAGAAGGGCTGCGGGGCTAGGACTCGAACCTAGATAAACGCCTTCAGAGGGCGCGATCCTACCATTAGATGACCCCGCAATATTTTTTTGTATTTGTTTATAACTTATTTATTTTAAAATTAATAAATTAAAAATTGATTGAAAATTTAAAATTGAAAATTATCGCTTATACTTCTAAATATTTTTTGACTACAATCACAGCAGAAATTGCCCCAACCCCTATTCCAAAACCTAGTTGTATTAAGGCAAAAATCCACCAATTAGCCAAGAAATATCCGAATGTATTAAAACCTGGCAACATAACTCCTATTCTATAAGATAAAAAATAAGCTGATATTGCAGAAATTATAAAACAAATTAAAAATGCAATAACTCCATAAATTATACCCTGAATTACGAATGGGCCCCGAATAAACCAGTTGCTAGCTCCCACAACTTTCATAGTGCTGATTTCCTCTTTTGAATTTTCTATAGCAAGTTTTATTGTATTAAAAACAACTAATATGGCAACAATAATTAAAATTGCTTCCAATATGATCCCAAAAGTATTTATATTTGAAGTTATAGAATAAACTTTTTCAATTGTATCTTTTTTCTGAGAAAAATCCACTTTATCTATCAGTTTGCTGAAATCCGATGTCTGCAAAATATTTGAAATTTGTGCATACTGAGAAGGGTCTCCGCTAGTTGTGATATTTAAAGATGGCAAAAATGGATTATTGCCCACTTCCTCCAAAGCTTTGGATAAAACTGCATCATTCTTGTGTTTTTCATTAAAAGATGTGAGAGCCTGGTCTTTTGAAACATACTCAATATTTTTTATATTCGGCGACATCTTTAAAATTTCTGCTTTTACATCTAAAATATCCTTTTCTTGAGTTCCATCTACGAAATAAGCTGTTATATCAATTTTATTCTGAATTTGAGAGGTCAAATAGCTGACTGTTCCTTGAAAAAAGTAAAGCCCTGTCACAATCATAATTGTGATAGTCAAAACAAAAATTGCTGCAATTGATATCCCTTTATTCCTGCTGAAATCATTAATCGCGAAAGTTAAAATTCTTTTAAAATTTGTCATCATATTTTTTATAATTTAAATTATAAATCTTCCTTCTGCTTCGTCTCTTAATATTTTTCCATTTTCTAAAGTAATAACTCTTTTTCCTAATTTATTTATTATTTCCCTGTCGTGCGTTGCCAAAACAATTGTTTTGCCTGTCTGATTTATTTTCTGCAAAAGTGAAATCACTTCATAGGTATTATATGGATCAAGATTTCCTGTCGGCTCATCGGCAATAATAATATCTGGTTGATTCACAAGGGCTCTGGCAATCGCCAATCTTTGTTTTTCTCCGCCCGAAAGCTGGTCTGGAAAATTATTAATTTTTCCTCCAAGCCCTATAATTTCTAAAACTTTGGGAACTTCTTTAGCTATTTCTTCGTTTTCTTTGCCTTCTACCTGCATAATATAAGCTACATTTTCATAAACAGTTTTTTTAGGCAATAATTTATAATCCTGATAAATGCACCCGATTTTTCTTCTCATTTCCTGAATTTTAACAGAATCCATATCGTTTATATTCATACCCTTAAAATAAACTTCCCCGGAAGTCGGAGGTTCAAGCCCTAAGATTAAACGCGTTAAAGTTGTTTTGCCAACTCCTGATTTTCCTACAATAGAAACAAATTCTCCTTCTTCCACTTCAAAAGAAATATTTTGCAAAATAGCTTCTCCCGCCGAATAAATTTTTGTTACATTATTAAATTTTATCATGATGACTTAAAATATTTTCTATTTTTATAACTTTAATTCTGCTTCAACAAATTCATCTAATTTTCCGTTAAGCACTGATTCTGTATCTGATGTCTCATATTGTGTTCTCAAATCTTTTACCATTTTATAAGGATGTAACACATAAGACCTTATCTGGCTTCCAAAACTTGCTGAAATATTTTCTCCTTTTATTTCTTTTATTTCTTTTGTATGCTGTTCCTCTTTTAAATGGTAAAGTTTTGCATACAAAACTTTCATCGCATTTTCTTTATTCCTCAACTGTTGTCTTTCTTTCTGGCTGACTACGACAATTCCTGTCGGTATATGCGTTATTCTTACAGCCGATTCTATTTTATTAACATTTTGTCCGCCAGGACCTGAAGATCTAAATGTATCAATTCTTAAATCTTCCGGCTTTATTTCTATTTGCTCATCCTTTTCTTCGATTTCCGGAAAAATACTTACTAAAGCAAAAGAAGTTTGTCTTAAACTCTTTGCATTAAATGGCGATTGCCGAACCAAACGATGCACCCCTGATTCTTTTTTCAAAAATCCATATGCATAATTTCCTTTTATTTCCACCGTAACAGATTTTGTTCCTATTCTTCCTTCCGGACCTCCTGCCTCTCCAAATGCCTGATGTAAAACTGATGTTTTAAATCCTTTTGACGCGCAATACCTTTCGTACATCCTCAAAAGCATTGTTGCCCAATCCTGAGAATCCTGTCCTCCAGCTCCTGAAAAAATTTCCAATATCGCATTTCCTTTGTCATATTTGCCCGATAAAAATGTCTTAAATTCCTGCTTTTCAATATCCTTTTCTATTTTTTTCAAATCGCCTCCACTAGACAATTCAATTTTAATCATCTCAATCGATTCAATTTCTTCTTTTATTTCGGAAATTTCGCGTTGCACTTTTGCAGCATTTTCATTATCATTCCAAAAATCCGGCTCTAAAGATTCTACTTCTAATTTTTTAAATCTTTCTTTTTTTTCTGCAATGTCAAAGACGGTCCATCAGATGATGGAGCCTATTCTTTAATTCTTCTATTTTATTTATTTTCTCTGCCATATATTACAATTTATCATATTTTTATAAAAAAATAAAGCTTTACTCTTCAAACCGAGTAATTTATTTTTATCTTCTGAGCCGCTTGCAAGAATCGGACTTGCGTCTACGGTTTACGAAACCGTTGCTTTACCACTAAGCTAAAGCGGCGGAGCGGGATACGAGAATCGAACTCGCGTTTCAACCTCTTGTCCTCCATAAATTTTTGTGAGCGAGTGAGGAGAATCGAACTCCCGTCTGTTCCTTGGGAAGGAACCATTCTACCATTGAACCACACTCGCAAAAATTTAAGGAGGATGAAGGAAGGTCGTGTACTACCATTGTACTACTCTCGCATATTTGGTGTAGGGATGAAGGAAGGATATGTAACTAATCCCGCATCAAAAATATATTACCTTAAAATTTGCTTTTAGACCAGATACATAATAAATTTCGTTACGAAAATTGAAGATTTGCAGGAGAAAATTATGAAAATCGAGGAGGTATATCCTATGCGGTATACCGACGAGATTTTAATAATTTGCAGCCCAAAGATTCAATTTGCAGTAGATTATTTATTATGTATCTGGTCTATAATCCACTGCCAAACGCCTGACAGCCAGCCGGACCATGATTTTGTATCCAAAAAATTTTGAGGTTTCTGAATTGTTTTTGGTTTTTCTTGTGGCGCTACAAACGAATATACTGTCTCACCCGGACGTGCCTGGCCCAACTGCTCATAAGCAATTTTTTCTAAATAATCTGTATTATCAGAATTAGCAATTTCATCCCGCAGGTTCTGGCTGCTTTTTTTGATATTTTCAATTTTTTTTTGATAGTCATTTATTTGCGAAGCCAATTCTTGTTTTTTCTTATATATTTTAAAATCTGCAAAAATTAAAATGATAATGATCACCAAAAAAATAATCCCTATTGTCTGGAATAAAAGCTTTTCGTTAAAAAATTCCCTATTTCTTTTTTTATTAAAATCTGCTACCATAAATAAATATGAAAAAGGCATCTTCGCAATTTAAGCCGCAATCTGAAAAATCCTTCGCCAAATAGGCTCAGGACCTTCGGTATCAGGCTTAAAATTGCGAAGTGATTTTATTCGCCTCGCTCATAAAATCATATGAAAAGAAAAAAAATATTTAAAATTACTTGGATTATCTTGATAAGCTTGGTTGCGATAGCTACAATTTTGTTTCTAATCGCGCCATTACTATAAAGTAATCATATCAATTTTTAATTCTAGTTTCAATTTAAAAAACCGCGAAAGCGGTTTTTTATCTAACATCCAACACCTTCACCCGGTCAAATAATTTTGCAAAAGCAAAATTAAAATCTGGAAGATTTTATTTGACCGGGTAAATTTATGACATTCCTATTTCTTTAGCCGCAGATTCATAAGTGGCTAGTATTTTTTTAGCTTCGTCAGCTGATAACTTATAATCTGGATTATAGACGATAGAATTTCTTGTCTTATGGGCATTCAATACGTCGTCTAAAATCGATGCTATCAATCTGCCTGCTTTTTTTAAAATTGTTTCAAAATCTTCTCCTTCGTCATATCCCCTGTTATCTAAAACTTCTGCTAAAAAATCATCTGCATCAATTATAGCAAGCTTATAATCTGATTCAGATCCTGATTCAGTTCTTTTTTTAATTCTGCTCCATTGCTTTTCCATTTCTCTCTGGCCGAATGCCTGCCATGAAAAAAATTCAGTCACATCTTCTAAAAATTTATACTGGAGCCATGAGGAATTAAGCATGAAATAAATTACTGCCACCAGGAAAAATAATGAGAAAAAAATAAAAATCAGCTTTACTGGAAAAAGCATATCTTGTATCTGCGAAGAAGAAATAAAATAAATAAAGTCCTTAATTCCAAAATAATTATATATAGCTTCCCAACTCATTACTCTATTTTACCTGTAAGTGAAAAAAATGTAAACAAATAAAAAGCCCGGGCATATTGCCAGGGCGCTTTCTTCTCTTCCAGTGAAGAAAGCCTGGTTACTCGGTGATTGCGGCCATTTCTTCTCTGAAGCGCTCCAGAAGAACTTTTACAAGCTCTCCTGGCAAACCGGCTTTCGCTAAAAAAGTCGCTCCCTTCTCAGTATTGAATCTGCTGACAAGCTTTGGAATCTGATGGAAAATCATGACTTCTACCGTGTGTGGTTCAAACTTCAGCGCCCACAGGACGCCTTCCTTTATCTCGGAGGGCTGTTTCTCTAACCAATTGACTGCCCAATGCAAGAATTGCTTATCGAGATCTTTCTTTTCCGTTTCCATATGTTAAGGCCCTTCTTTATAGTTCCGACGCCATTAGTTGACAAACTGCTATTTGCTATATTACAACTTTATTAATTTATGTCAAACAAAAAAACCGCCTCGATTAAAAGACGGTTTTTATATAAATTCTATTGCTCTATAATGCATCGCACTTCATTTCCCGGCTTTACCTCTAAAAATCCTGACGTTATTGGAAAGAATTGCTCTTTTTTATTTTCATCAATAATTCTAATAATGCCAGATGATAAAATGGTTATCAATGTTTCGTGATTATCCAACACGGTTATCTCGCCCATAACAGTTTTACAGTTTAAACTCACTGCGTTTCCTTGAAATATAATGTTTTTTAGGGAGTAAATTGATAATTTCATAATTAAGCATGGCGAGGTCGGACCTCTCCAAATTGAATCTTATCTAAAAGTTTTTAGAGGTCCGACCTCCACAATTCAAAAGCGAGGCCGAGCCCTGAAATAAAATATTCTTTAATGAATAAATGGATAGCTTCATAACTAAAATTATTCTAATTTCTAATTGCTCTAATTATTCTAATCAAATATTAATTTCTAATGTCTAAGTTCTAAAATTATTTTAGTCATTAGGATTTAGGCATTTGCATTTGATTAGGTCAATTAGAATAATTAGGTTAATTAGGCATTCACCTCATCTATGCTTCCCTTGAGGTAGAAATTTTCTTCTGGGACATCGTCATATTTTCCTTCCAATATTTCTGAAAATCCTCTTATTGTGTCTTCTAATTTTACGAATTTTCCAGGCCTGCCTGTAAAGTTTTCAGCAACGAAAAAAGGCTGGGATAAGAATTTCTGTATTTTTCTTGCCCTGTTTACTATTTTTTTATCTTCGTCGGAAAGCTCTTCAATTCCCAAAATTGCAATAATATCCTGCAAATCTTTATATTTCTGCAAAACTTTTTGCACATCCCTTGCTGTCTGATAATGCTTTTCTCCCACAATTTTTGGATCCAAAGCGCTTGAAGTTGAAGCTAAAGGATCAACCGCAGGATAAATTCCAATTTCTGTTAAAGCCCTTGAAAGCACGATTGTTGAGTCCAAGTGAGAAAATGTTGTAGCAGGGGCTGGGTCAGTAATGTCGTCAGCAGGAACATAAATTGCCTGCACAGATGTAATTGATCCGTTTTTTGTTGAAGTAATTCTTTCTTGAAGTTCAGCCATTTCAGAGGCCAATGTCGGCTGATATCCTACGGCTGACGGCATTCTGCCAAGCAAAGTTGAAACTTCTGATCCCGCCTGTGAAAACCTGAAAATATTATCAATAAATAAAAGCACGTTTTTCTTTTCTTCATCGCGAAAATATTCTGCCATTGTTAAGGCACTCAACGCAACTCTCGCGCGAGCTCCCGGAACTTCATTCATTTGCCCAAAAACCAAAGCTGTCTTGTCTATAACTCCGGACTCTGTCATATCTTTATACAAGTCATTTCCTTCCCTTGTCCTTTCTCCAACTCCCGCAAACACAGAAGCTCCACCTGATTCCTCGGCAACATTTCTAATCAATTCTTGCAAAAAAACTGTTTTTCCTACTCCAGCTCCTCCAAATAATCCGATTTTTCCCCCCTTGATAAACGGCGCAATCAAGTCAACAACTTTAATTCCGGTTTCAAAAACTTCTGTTTTTGTGGATTGCTCTGTAAATGCCGGCGGTTGTCTGTGAATTGGCCAATGTTTTTTAAATTTTTTGTCGGACTTGTTAATGAGCTCTCCGATTACATTAAATAAATTTCCTAAAACTTCCTGCCCAACAGGAACTTCAATCTGCCTGCCCAAATCTTCAACCTCAGCTCCCCTTTGAAGCCCGTCGGTTGACTGCAAAGAAATTGTTTTTACTTTTGTTAAATCAAGATGTTTTACAACTTCGAGAATAATATCTCCTTTCGGCCCTTTTATTTTAAGTGCATTATAAATTGCCGGAAGTTGTTTACCTTCTTCAAATTCAACATCGACCACAGGTCCTATAATTTGGATAATTTTTCCTTTATTCATGTTTTTATTTTAACTAATAATTTAATTTTTAACCTTTAATTTTTATATGATTCTATTCGATTAATGAATTTTTCTACTGCTTCATATGATCTATCTAAAAATTGTAAATAATTCTGCACATCATCCATTAATAATTTGGCGAAATCTTCATCGCTCCCAGGAAAATCCATCTGTTTTTTTAATCTTGGATATTCTTGTATTCGCTGTCGAACTAATTCATTAGCTTCATTAATTAAATTCTCTCTGTTTTTTGAATAACTCTCTTCGCCAACACCTTTATTATCAAAAGCTACTTTCACCCCTGCAATAATGCTTGCATATTCTTCTTGATTTTTAGCTATATCTTCGCCAAATTCGCTAGGCATTATAATATTTTCTTTGAAATCCCATGTCGTTCTATAATTATTGACAGCACAAAGCCTTGTATTAAGGCGTGGATTATCTTCAAATTTAAGACCTCCAGTCCAAGTTCCCAATCTCGCAAATCTTGGGCTAATGCAAGTATCATCTTCTCCGCCCTCGACTGATTGCGTATAACGGCAATCTAAATAGTGCATAGATTTAATGCCTTGCTCGTCTAATTTTTTACGCCATTCTTGATAATCTTTTAATAGTTTTTTGTAATAAGACAAACATTCATCAATTATTTCATTTAATGATCTCTCTTTAGAATCTTTTCCAAAAGCATAAACAATCACATTTTCTATTGTTTTGCCTTTTTCTTTTCGAAATAAAAAATTGCAAAACTCTTCAGAATCTTTACATTCCCATTTTTTGGAATCTCCTGAAGCTTTAAAAAATAATACTACTGCTTCGCTTGGATTACTTATCACTTCGCCATTGAAATCTTTTGCGATTTTACTTATTTCGGCATTTGTTAAAACATCTCCCTTTTCTTTCGCCTCTGCTCTATCTTTTTTCTTTTCAGTTTCCAAATCTTGTTTATCTGGCAGTTCATTAACATTTGGACCCAAAAACTCTAAACTCAAATGTTCTAATGATTTATCGTCATCTCCTTGAATTTCTGGTTGTGGCTCATTTTTTTCTGACATAATTTTTTATATTAAAGTTTTTCCTAAAAATTCTAAGACCTCTGAATTTCTGATAAGAATTGTGCGATTGGTTGTGAATGTTAATCCTTTATTCGGCATATTTTCAAAACCCAAATAAATGCGTTCTATTTCTCTTTTCTCTAATTCTTTTATTGCGGGTTGTAAATCGGAATCGGAACTTGCAATAATGGCTGTCTTTAATTTTTTATCGCAGGCAAAAGTAATCATATCAACCGCAATTTTAACATCAACTCCCTTTTCTCTAAACACCAATGTTTCGTGTCCTTTTGGGCATCTTCCTATATTCGCCCTAACCCTGCCGGCAAAAATAATCTCGAAACCTTGTTTTTCTAAATTATTTTTAAGATTTCTTTGTTTTAGTATAAGCTCTTCCGATTTTTCTTTTGTTTCTTCATGTTTGATAAGTTTGCTGATGTAAAATATTTTTCTGTCTACTTTTATTTCTGATATTGCTTTATTAAAAAGTCCTGCAAAATCATAGATGGACAAGTCAACATTCTTCCTATTATTAGAATTAAAAATTGACTCAATTTTACTTATAAAATTACGCCCATCTATAAAAAGTATGTTTTCCATAAATTAAAACCCCAGCGGACCTTGCGGTTGGCTGGGGCGTTTCTAATATAATATTATCATATTATACACCCCTGTCAATAGCAAGATTATTTCTAATTTTTTAATTAAGGGCTTCGGCGCCGGCTGAAATTTCAGAAATTTCTGTAGTAATTCTGGACTGTCTGGATTTGTTATATTGCAAGTTTAACGCCTCACCCAGGTCTGAGGCGTTGTCTGAAGCGGTTTTCATAGCCATTCTGCGGGCTGAATGTTCAGATGCATTGGCCTCCAATATCAAATGATATACTTGTATAAAAAACAAATGCCTTGCCAGCTTTTCCAAAACTTCTTTTGGCGAAGGTTCAATCAAATATTGTTTTAATTTTGATTTTACCGGTATAAAAGTTATATGATGCTCTTTTATCAAGTCGGCAAACTTTCCCCTTTCTGGAATAATTTGTTTTATCGTGTCTGCAATATGGTCAAAATCAATCGGCAAAATTCTTCTTACATGAGGTTCTTGTTTTAAAGCAGACCTAAAATGAGTTGAAACAATAACTACCCTGTCCCAGCCCGCATTGGCTACGCCAGAAGCGTTGCTGGCGGGCCATTTTTTTTCATCACCTCCACGTAAATATCCTTGCACCAAGAAATCTACTAAAGGACGCACTTGTTCTGTTGTGGTATAATCTCCAACTGCAATAAATTTTTTAATAACATTAAATCCTTTTTTTGTGAGATAATTAAAAGCTTTTTCTCCAACTGCAATATACAAATGCTCCTCTTTCTTCCATTCTTTGTATTTTTCTTTTTTATCCCTCACTAACTTTGAGGAGTTTTCTCCACCAACATTCTCATTTCCCTCGTCATCCTCAAAGTTAGTGAGGGACAAGTGCTGTTCAAATTTTTTAAAAACTGAGCTGTTAAATGCGCCTGCCAGCCCTTTATCAGATGAAACTAAAACGAATAAAACTTTTTTTACATTCCTTTTCTTGAATAATTCCGGAAGTTTTTCATCCAAGCTTGAAATGGTTGCCAAAAAATCCAGCGCTGCAAAAGCATATGGCCTTGAGGCTAGCGCTATCTCCTGCGATTTTCGCATTTTAGTAGCAGCCACCATTTCCATGGCCTTGGTAATTTTGTTGATATTGTCCACGCTTTTTAAGCGCTTCTTGATATTTTGCGGCGATTCCATAATTATAATGCCAATATACAAATGATATGCCAATGACGCGAATACGTTATTGAACAGTTGTATTGCTTATAAATGACTCAATTGCTTTTTTTATTTTTGTTTCCAATTCATCGCTTATTTGTCTTTCAGATTTTATTTCATCTATAATATCATCGTGGATATTTTCAACATATTCTAAAAATTCTTTTTCAATTTCCTGCATTTGTTCAGGCGCAAATTTATCAAAATAATCGTTTAAAGCCGCATACAAAACTAAAACCTGTTTTTCAAAAGAAATTGGGGCTAAATCAGATTGCTTTAAAATTTCTGTTACAATTTTTCCTTTGTTTATTCTTTTCTTTGTTGTTTCGTCAACATCGGATGCAAACTGCATAAATGTTTGTAATTCGCGAAATTGAGCTAATTCTAATCTTAATTTTCCAGCAACTTTTTTCATTGCTTTTGTCTGAGCAGCTCCCCCAACGCGGGAAACTGACAAACCAATGTTAACAGCCGGCCTCATTCCCTGATAAAACAAATCTGATTCCAAATAAATCTGTCCGTCTGTAATTGAAATTACATTTGTTGGAATGTAAGCTGTAACATCGCCAAGCTGTGTTTCAATAATTGGCAAAGCAGTTAAACTGCCTCCGCCCCTTTCTTTTGAAAGTTTGGCTGCCCTTTCCAAAAGTCGTGAATGCAAATAAAAAACATCTCCCGGGTAAGCTTCTCTTCCTGGCGGCCTTCTTAAAAGCAAAGAAATTTGCCTATATGCCCATGCATGTTTTGACAAGTCATCATAAACTACAACTGCATCTTTTCCTTTATCGCGGAAATATTCTCCAACAGCGCATCCTGCAAAAGGCGCTAAATACCAAAATGCAGCCGGAGTTGAAGCGGAAGCTGAAACCACAACCGTATAAGCCAAAGCATTGTGTTTTTTTAAAGTTTCAACTATTTTTGCAACTTTTGATTCTTTTTGCCCGATTGCGACATAAATGCAAACCGGCGGATTTTTAGGATTATCTTGAATTTGATTTATTATCACATCTAAAGCAACGGCTGTTTTTCCTGTTCCTCTGTCGCCGATAATCAATTCTCTCTGGCCTCTACCAATAGGAATCATAGAATCAATAGCTTTAATTCCAGTATGCAAAGGATAATTTACAGATTCCCTGCCAATAACGTTTGGCGCGTCATTTTCCAAAAAATTAAATTGCGGTTGCTTGTCCCTCACTAACTTTGAGGAACTTATTTTTTCATCAACATTTTTTTCACCCTTACCAACCTCAAAGTTAGTGAGGGATAAATCCTTCTCACTGAAAATAGGGCCTTTGCCGTCTAACGGATTTCCTAAAGGATCGATAACTCTTCCTAATAATTGCTCACCAACCGGAATTGAAAGAATTTGCTTTGTTCTTTTTACTGTCTGCCCAGATTTGATTAAAGAACCTTCTCCTAATATCAAAGCTCCCACAGAATCTTCTTCAAGGTTAAGAGCAACTGCCTTAATTTTTTCTTCGCCAGCTTCTATGGTTAAAACTTCCTGGGATTGCACATTGGTTAATCCAGAAATTTTTGCGATTCCGTCTCCAACTTCAGAAATCCTGCCGATTTCTTCCCATTTTGAATCTTCTTTCAAGCCCTCAATGGCTTGCTTAATTTTTTCTATTATTTCTTCTGCCATGTGAATTTGCGAGCAAGCGAGTAAATTCATGCCGGAATTAAAGCATGATATATCAAATACATTATTGCTTCAATAACGGCGATGCAATTCGCTGTTTAATTATTATAGCTTGGAGGTTAACTGTTGCAATTTGGACTGCATGGAAGCGTCAAATTGCTTTGAATCGTTAATTATTATTTTAATGCCTGCTATTAATTCAGGATTGATTTTTTCTTTTATAATATCTCCTTTCTTCACAAAATCTTGCAATATTTCTCCTTGGCTGGATGTCATTTTTCTTGCCGTTTCAAAAGTAATTTTTCTTTTGCCTTTTTTCTGTAAAATTAAATCTTCTGCCATTTCTAAAATTTCTTTTGACTTTTTCTCATATCCTGCACTTATCAAAAGCTTTACAAAATTATTTATAATCCTTCGACTTCGCTCAGGACCTTCGGCTTTTTTTTCATCAATATCCTTTTTAGAAATAATTTCAGCCAGGGCTTTTGCGTATAATTTTACTTTATTATTTCTCATCATATTTTTTGAGCGGCGGAATATAATTTCCTTGGCCGCCGCGAAATCCCTTCACCAATTTTACAAATAATCTCCGCATATCACTAATGGCAGCCGAAGGCGCTTCGGCTTTCTCTCTCCGCGTTCAATTAACTCGGATGAAATTGGTGTGGGATTATTTTATTCTTTTTCAATTTCTTTTACTGCTTTATTTATTAATGCCTCATCTATCTCGGCCGGTTTTAATTCAACCGTTTTTACAATTGCTTTTTTGACTAACTCAACTGCATTTTTTAAAACAAGATCTTGCGCCTGTTCTTGCTGTTTTTTATAACTCTCCTGCAATTCTTTCTGTAATTGAAGCTGTTTCAGTACTCTATCATTCAAAACTGACCAATAAACAATTGTCATTCCACCCAAAATTTGACCTTTAA
>CAIXXY010000017.1 GCA_903923535.1 Candidatus Staskawiczbacteria bacterium
AATTATTTGACCGGGTGAATCCCGCCAAATAGCGCCTTTGGCGCTATTTGGCGGGGTAGACGAATTTCTTTAAGAATGAGTCAATGAGAATCTTGTTTTCCGGGGATTCACCCTGTTAAATAAGACTTGAGCCGATTCCTCAAAAACATATTTTTAAATTATTTTTTATTGGGCAGTGAAGGCATCCAAATAATCTTTATAAATATATTTTCTATCATAAGAATCGTTTTCTTCGGCCAGTTTAAGAATTCCCAATTTAATAAAACGGTCAATTAATTTTTGAGCGCCAGCCCTTGTAAAGCCAGTCCATTCCATTATTTTTTTTGTGTTTATAATTGGATTACCGTATAATTTAGGCAAAACTAAAATTCCGCTTTCCGATTCTCTCTTGGCTAAAGCTAAAATTTTAGCCATGTCATTATCACGCAATTTTCTTATTTTTTTAGAAATTGCGATTGATTCGTTTGCAGTTTCTATAACACCGTCAAAGAAAAACTCAAGCCATTCAACAACCTTGCCATCATTATGATAACCATTTAACTTTTCGTAATAAATTTTCTGATGTTTTTTAAAATAAGAGGACAAAAACAAAACTGGTCTCTCGAGCATTTTTTGATAGCATAAAAGCAGTGTAATTAATAATCTTCCAGTTCTTCCATTTCCATCTAAAAACGGATGTATGGTTTCAAATTGGGCATGAACCAAAGCAATATGTATTAGGGGAATAGTCAATTCTTCATTTCTAAAAAAAGATTCAAAATCGTTTAAAGCCAATTGCATTTCATCTGCGGGAGGGGGAACAAAAGATGCATTTCCGGGATTTGTGCCACCAATCCAATTTTGTGTTTTTCTAAATTCTCCAGGATCAGAAAAATGAGTAGCACGCGCGCCCGTCATCAATTCTGAATGCAATTCTTTAATAAAACGCAATGAAAGCGGTAGTTTATTAATTCTTTCAATTCCATAATTAAGAGCCTTGATATAAAAAATAATATCTCCCGCATCTGTTTGCTTTCCATCCACACCAGCGTCCATCTCAATAGCATCAACAATTGTAGCCTTTGTCCCTTCAATCTGCGCCGAAGAAGTAGCATCTTTTGCCACGAATATTTTTAGAAAAAAATCAATGTCAGGTAAAATATGTGTAATACCATCTAATTTACTCACAAGTCGTCCAGCCTTATCTGCCTTATTGAGCAATTTTTGCGGTATATTTAAAATTCCTTTTGGCGGAAAGGATACTGGGATAGAAGCGAAAAATCCTTCTTTTTGTTTAATTTTTTTACAAATTTCTATATTCATAATTTATAACTTAGTTTACCTCTTTTTTATTATATATACTATCTTATCACTTAGTATACATCATTGTCAAGCATATATACTATCATTCCTCTTTCCCATTTTATATTAATTTTATTCCTAAAAAAGGGGTTTTACAAGAACACCCTTCAACGAACTCAGGGGGAACAAAAAACCCTTCGCAAATGCTCAGGGCAGGCAGCCTAAATGGGCTGGGTTATGAGGGGCTTAAACGCCTCAACGGCGTTGAGGCGTTTAAATTATTTAGACGAATTCACCCGGTCAAATAATTTTGCGAAAGCAAAATTAAAATCTTCACCCGATTAAATACTGCTTCGCAGTAATTTTATAAAAGTAAAATTATTTAATCGGGCAAGAGATTTTATTTGACCGGGTAAATGAATTTCTTAAGTAAAGAGTCAACTACTATCTTATTCTCCGGGGATTTTAATAAATGAGTTGCTAAGGCGTAAGTTACAACTCCGACTGTGCCGGAAACCGACAATTGCAAAAATACCCCCCAGAAGGTTTGTAAGCTTATAATAGACCCCAGAAATTGTCGCACAATAAAAGTAAAAACACCCATTATCAGGGAAGCAAGCAGTATTTTATACAAAGAATCGGAAATTTCTTTTGTCTTTAATTTTGGAAATTTTTTATAAAACATATAAAAAAGCAGAATGCTCTGCAAAACAACCGTTATTGTATAAGCTAAAACCAGGGCAATTACTCCTATGTTTGCCACGCCTCCTAATCTTAAAAAATCCTGCAGAAAGAAATTAAATCCCGGCGAGAATCTGACAAGCCACACAAGCAACAAGCTGAGCGTTATATTAAAAGCAACTGTCAAACCGCTGACTATTGCCGGGATTTTTGTATTGTGGGCGGCATAAAATGTTTTTGACAGGAATAAAATAAGCGCCTGGGCAATCAAATTCAAAGCTAATATTCCCAGACACGCTGTGGTTAATTTTGTATCTGCCCAGCCGAATTTGCCTGCCCCCAAAACAATCCTGACTATCTGCGCCCTTAAAATTAAAAGCAGCAAGCTAATCGGAACTACCAAAAAAATTATCTGCCTGAAAATGCTGGAAAATTTCCTTAAAAATTCATCGCCGTCATCCTTCAAAAAAGCCATGGACATTGAAGGAAAGGAAGCTGTTGAAACAGAAACCGCCACAGCAGTGACCAGAATTGACGACAAATTATTTGCCAGGTTAAAAACTGCAATGGAACCGGCCATCAAGGTTGAAGCAATGGCTGTGGTGGCTATTGTATTTAATTGGCTGGCCCCCAAACCAAGGGACCTAGGCACCATAAGTTTTATTGTTTTTGCAACTCCCGGGTCTTTATAATTAAAATTTGTTTTGTATCTGAAGCCGGAAAAAAAGAATGCCGGCAGCTGGATTGCCAGATGCAAGATGCCTCCAAAAACCACTCCCCAGGCCAAGCCCTGCAAGCCGAATTTGGGCACAAAAAATAAAATTCCGATTATTATGCCAAAGTTGTATAACAATGGCGCTAAAGCTGTTACCAAAAACCTGTGAAAAACCTGCAAAATCCCGCTTATCATATTTGAAGCTCCTAAAATGATAGGGCTCAGAAACATAATGCGCATTAACATAACCGCCAGTTCCTTTTTATGGTCAGAAAACCCGGGCGCAGTTATAGAAACAATTGCCGGGGTAAAAATTATTAAAATTATGCAGATAATAATCAAAAATCCTAAAAATACATTAAAAAGCGTTGAAACATATTCCCATGCTTCTTCTTTGGATTTGATTAAATAAGAACTGAATATTGGAATTACCGCTGATGATGTAGCTCCAAAAATCAAAATTAAGGCAATAAAATCAGGAACAGTAAAAGCTGCATAATAAACATCTAATTCGTTGCCGGCTCCGAAGGTTCCTGCTAAAAGATGGTCCCTTAACAAACCCAAAAAAGCGCTCATTAAATAAGAAATCGCCAATATTAAAGAAGCCGAGCTTATGCTTTTTGTTTGCGAATTAAGAAATCTTTGAATCATTTATCGGGTTAAATAATTTTGCTTTGCAAAATTAAAATTTCATTAAAATTTTATTTAACCCGATGAACCCGATCAAATAATATGTTCACCCCGGTTAAATAGTATTGTTAATATTACTATTTTTTTTCTGTTTTTACAATTGTGGAAAATTTTTGTGATATAATGTAATATTAACCCAGTTAAATAGGTCTTTGGCCTAATTTTGCCGAAGGCAAAATTATTTAACCGGGTAAAGAAAAATATGTTTTTTAAGAAGAAAAAAAAGCTTAATATGGATTCTTTGCGAGGCGCTTTTGATGCGCAAAAGAAAACCCTTATTGAAAAGGGCTATCCTGCGATGCTTAACATGAGCGCAGAAGATTTTACTAATAACCTTGAAGCTTTATGGAAATCATTTTCAGAAAAAGCGCGTAATTTGGAAATTGAAGTTAAGGGCAACATTCCCCTGCTTTTGGTAGTTGGCGGAAATTTGCAAGAAAGAATAAAGAAAATCAGCGGGCACACAGGACTGGATTTTAATAATATTAAAATTAATGGCGCATCAGAAAAATTATATATTATTTTAGATGTGGAAGACGGAACAAAAATGGTGGCAAAATCCTCAAAAGACGCTTTGAAAAAATTTGGCAAAGAAAATCGGCAAGCTCTTAACCTTGATGAAAGCATTAACCTTTTAACTTATTATCCAGAAATATTAAAAGACCATTATTTAATAACGGCCGGTTCTTTTTATAATAAAGATGAAGAAGATCTGCCTTTGCTGTGGCTTTTAGACGAAGACCATAATCCAGAGCTTCATTATGCGTGGTTTGATATTGCGCACGGAAGCTATGGAACGGCATCTTACGCAGTCAGATACACTAATAATCACTAATAAATTAACGAATAATCACTAATTTTTATTATGGAGGAACAAACTTTACAGCCAAATAAGGGAAAACAATTAACTATAGAAATCAACGGAGAATCTTTTGCAAGATATCCTATAAGAACCCACGTTGTCACTCCGGGCGAAGATTTAATGAAATTAATAAAGGATTATTTAATCCCATATGCTAAAAATGGAGACATAATTTTTATTTCAGAAAAAATGGTTGCCATTACCCAAAAAAGATCTATTCCTATCAAAGACATAAAGCCCTCGTGGCTGGCAAAAAATGCAGTAAGGTTTGTATATAAAAATCCCGGAGGCCTTGGAATTGCAACTCCATGGACTATGCAGATGGTTATTCAGGAAGCAGGAATCCCCAGATTTTTATTTTCAGCGTTTGTGGCCATAATTACAAAACCTTTCGGAGTAAAAGGAATGTTTTACAGGTTAATCGGCCAGAGAGCCAAAGCAATTGACGGGCCAATCCCCCATGCCATGCCTCCTTATAATGAATGCGTTACATTAAGCCCCCTTAATACGCAAGATATTGCAAAAAAAAATCAAAAAAGAATTCGGATATGATGCAGTAATCATTGATGCAAATGACTTGGGCGTAGAAACAATGGGAATATCAAGCGACAAGATCACAGAAGAATGGGCATGCGCTGTTTTCAAAGGCAATCCTTTGGGACAAGGCCGTGAACAGACGCCATTATGCATCGTAAGAAAAATTTAAACAAAAAGCTCGACGCAAAGTCGAGTTTTTTGTTGTCCCAGTAAGACTATAAGCCGAATTCTGTATTATGTGATCATCTGTCTTGTCCCTCGATTACTCTCGGGATCTAGGTCGGGAGTTTCCGATAAATCGGAGAACTCTCGCGACCAGTGGCGAACTACTTTTAACCCTTTTCGATGATGAAACAACGAATACGGGCTTTGTTCTTGCACCCAATAAGGATTTAGCCGTTTCATTCCTGCATTACTGCAGAACTTTTCCCGAAGGAAATGCCAACCTTTCGGTTAAGCACGTTTCTGTTCGCACCTCGCATCTTACGATGGACGGCCGTTAGCCGCTACTATTTTAGAGCCGCTTTCGCGACAATTGGTGTTCGGACTTTCCTCTCTTCATTTTTGATAAAGAGCAATCACTCGTCTTACTGAGACACTTTCATATTACCAAATTTAAAAACTCTTGTCAAGCAACAAAAAACTCGACTTTGCGTCGAGCTTTTTGTTTATAAAATCTTTGTAATTAACAGCACTTGCACTTCATCATTTTCGTGCATCCGATGACTATCAAAAGAACTGGCCAGATAATACCTACAGCGCCAGCTGTCAGAACATTTATTTGTTGCAGTAAAAATGCCAAACCGATTAAAGCGATACATACTGGTACAACTTTATGGTGCGAGCATTTGCACATTTTTTTATCCTCCATTTTTTTTATTTTTTGTTTTTTATTTAATTATTATAGACCTTTATTAATTTATTATACCAT
>CAIXXY010000018.1 GCA_903923535.1 Candidatus Staskawiczbacteria bacterium
ACCGACATCCAAATTGAAGATGGCGGCAATCACGGTGGTACTGGCAACTTGCCTTATCTCGAAATTGTTTACAAAGAAAAGTAGAAAATTTCGCAAGAATTTTTGCGGTTTGCTTAATAGCAGACCGCTTTTTTATTTCTACATTTTTTCTAGACCTGCGGAAGATGAGATACATCTTGGACACTCCTAAAATTAGCAAAAATGCTAAAATTAGGGGATATGAAATTCATAATGTATCTCAAAATTATGGCCTATGAACAATACAGGCAAGCCATTAAGCGGCTTAGCCTGCCATTTGATAAATACAAGCAATGGCGCAAGACAGCTAAAACCTTAAAGCTCTCAAAAGAAGCGCACCAGCGCCTTGAATGGTTTATTTTCTACTATTCCAAGGCAGAGCAAAATGTTAAATTAACCTGCCGGCATTTTAACATTGCTCGCTCCGTCATTTATTACTGGAAGGCTCGCTTTGATGAAGCAAATTTAAGAACATTGGAAAATCAATCTACAGCCCCTCATAATACCAGAAAAAGACAAATTAATCCCCAGCAAGAACAAAAGGCTATTAAGCTGAGAAAGGATCACATGCACTGGGGCAAAATGAAATTGGCAAAGCTTTATGGGGATATTTACAAACAAAAACTTTCAAGCTGGCAGTTTCAGAATGTCATTAGGATATACAAGCTATACCCAAACCCCAAGAAAAACGCTAAAATTCAAGCTAAAAGGAGAAAAGCAGCCAAGAAAAAAAGGATCACTGAACTTAAAATCAGACTACCGCTTCTGGGCTATTTGCTCCATTTTGATACGATTGAAATCTATTGGAATGGTCTAAGAAGATACATTTTTACCATGATTGACGACTTTACAAAGATTGCCTTTGCCAGAATGTATACGACCAAAAGCTCCAAATCTGCGGCAGATTTTCTTCTAAGAGTCCTTTATCTTTTAGATGGCAATGTTAAAATATCACATCAGGACAATGGCTCTGAATTTGAAAAATTATTTAAAGAGCTCTGCCTTAAATGGGGCATAAAAATGTACCATTCAAGGCCAAGAACGCCTAAAGATAATCCTGCTCTTGAACGTTTTAACCAGTCCCTAAAGTATGAATGGTTAAATGACGGAAATTTTACTTTCGATGTCAATGATTTTAATTCCAGGTTGAAGAATTTTATTATTGAATACAATTATGTCAGGCCTCACCAGGCTTTGAATTATTTGACCCCAATTAATTTTGCTGTAAAATACAAACAACTGTCCAAGATGTCCCCGTCTAGCACATTTTCTTGACTTATTTAATAAGACCTGCTAAGATCATAAATTCAAGCATTTCACTTGAAAAACAAAACACAAACATATACTGAAAGGAGAGAAAAATGAGATTGTTCATTACGTTCATGAAAGCTATTTTAGTCTTGATGGAATTAAAAGATTTACCAGAGAATACGGACAAGCTTATTCAAAAACTTATTATCGAATGGCTAAAGTTCTGTTATGGACCAATAGCAATATTTTTCAGTCTTTTTCTCTTCAGCTTCGCAATTTTATTTATTTGGAAAAATTCGGAACTTTATATGGTTGCATTTTGCGCTGGCGCCATTTCTGGTATCTATTTAAGTTTGTGGATGAGTAAAATAGAAAAGAATTTCAAAGCAATGCTGGACTCCGATGAATATAGAGGTATTATGGTTATCCTGAAAACCATAT
>CAIXXY010000019.1 GCA_903923535.1 Candidatus Staskawiczbacteria bacterium
ATATATATATGAATAAACTATTTTTAAATGAGCATAGGTGCCAATGCGGCAAACTTTTATTAAAAGGTATATTTTTTGACGGAGCTTTAGAAATCAAATGCAAACGTTGTGGAAAGATAAGCGCTATTGGTAGCATTAAATTAACAGACGACGCTACGCATTATATACTGATTATTAACGACCAGGGCATACTTACCAATGTCAGTGACTCGGCTTGTAAAATTTTGGGGTATTCGTATGAAGAGCTAAGGGGAAAACACTTTACTTTAATCAATCCAACGATGCCAAAAGAAATTGGCGAAAAGTTTATTGGGCTGTTGTCAATATTAAAAGAAGATAACTTTTTTGAGTTTGACACCGTCCACCAATCCAAGAGTGGAAAAATGATTCCCGTTTCCATTCTCATAAAATTATATCAATTAACCGATGAAGCAAGCAATAAAGAAAGATGCGGGTTGCTCTCGGTATCTTTAAAAAATGTCGAAGTTGCAGGTGATGATAAAACTTTCGGCAAAAAACCGTTAAATTTTTTAGAGCACGGCTGTGATTATTATTTCAGCATGGACAAGAATTGGATAGCTGAAAGCATGAGTCCGTCAGTGGAAACACTCTTTGGATTCTCCCCCGAGGCAGTTATCGGGAAAAATTATCTTGATTTTTTGCCGGAGAAAACGAAAGAAAAAACCAAGCAAACTTTTGCAAGCTTTTCTGCCAATTGTCAGCCATTTCGTATAGTAAATGTAGGCGGGAATGATGCACAAGGCAAACCCGTAATGAGCGAGCAATACTTTACTCCAAATTTTAACGATAATGGAAAATTTGTCGGCTATCGCGTTTTGGGGTGGGTAATAAAAAATTCGTGAACCTGTGGATAAGTCCTTGTATTTGACATCAGCAAATCGTGATATAATAATTAAATATAAAAAGTCAGAGAGGCTCTCGAAGCCCGCAATCTTAATTGATCCGGGCTTTTTATATAATAGTTTAATAAAAAACAGAAGCTCTTGAAGCTCAAACAAATGTGTTTAGGCTTTTTTTAAAGAAAATATGAAGAAACTATTTATTTATATTTTTACATTTTTACTGCTTTTAAATATTTTTTGGATTTCCGTGCCAACCGTATTAGCAGATGGGCCTTCCGTGTCTGTAGAAGACGGGGCGGTAGATTTTGGATATGTGGCCCTTGGAGGCGCTAAAGATAATTCTGAAGACGTACAATTGATAACGGTAAGCAACGGACCTGCTAACTTAAGCGTTGAGACCACTCTTTTTTTCGACGGCACCAATTCATGGAGTTTAGGTGAAAGCAAGGGAGAATACATATGCCAATGGCAATATTCTGCTAATGGCAGCGACTGGTATAATTTTTTAGAGGCTGCTCCAACTACATATTCTCTTGCAGGAAATATTTCTTCAACCCAGAATTTATATCTTAAACTTACTATGCCCACCAAAACAACCGGCAATGGCCCACATAGCGCAACGGTCACTATCCTTGCCACCACGCCCTGATTCAAATTTGCAAGTCAAACGATTCCAATAAAAAAAAGAAGCTCTTGAAGCTCAAACACATTTTGTTTGGGTTTTTTATTTCGTAAAACTTAAAAACACATTGAAGCTCTTGAAGCTCAAACACATTTTGTTTGAGCTTTTTTAAAAAAGATAATTAACAATTGATAAAGGTCGGCTAGAAGCTTTTAAGGCTCAAGTAGAAATAATAGCTTGATTTTATATATTTTATAAATATATATTAAGGTCGAAATCAAGCATATAAGTAAAAATAATTAAAATTCCCCTGTTAGATAATTTTGCTTTAGCAAAATTAATGCAAAGCATTATTTAACTGGGTAAATAAAATAAAAAAATATGAAAAAAACATTATATTCGGCAGTAGGCGCGTTATCTATATTGTCTCTGCTTTTAATGCCGTGCGCTATAGCATTGGCCGACAACACAGTATCGGCAACTGTACAAGTTAAGACTATTTCGGTTTCTGTCACTGATGGTTCGGTTAGTTACGGAGTGCTGGCGGCCAGCGCCACTCAGGATACGCTCGTAACAGGAGTGAATGACCCTCAAACAGCCACTAATGATGGCAACGTAAATGAAGATTTCACTATCAGCGGAGATGATACCACTGGCTGCGTTTGGGCGTTAGATACAACCCAGGATGCAGATCAATACTATCACAAATTTTCAGTTAATGCTGGATCATCTTGGACGCCCTTAACTACTACTCTTGGAACGCCTGATGAGATAGCATTGGCTAGCGATATAGCCCCGGTTAGCGATGAAGTTTTTGATTTGAAGATTGGAGTTCCTAGTTCCAGCACTTGTTCTACCACGGCAACATCTGTTATAACAGTTACAGCGTCAGAGCATTCATAGGTTTGTTTAGGCATAAACTCCAGCAGAGTTGCTGGAGTTTATGCCGGGGATTGTTTAAAAATTAAGTTAGCATTACTTATAATTATGATATTCAGATTAAAACATAATCAATTATTTTTAATTTTATTCGCTGTTATTTTTGTCCTGGCGCCTATGATAGTTTTCGGCAGAATTGGCGTAGGCGTAGGACTCGGGAAAATCCAGATAGATGAGCCGCTTCAAGCAGGCGGAATTTATAATCTGCCATCTCTGCCGGTTATAAATACCGGCGACGAGCCTGGGCAATACGGGACATCGGTTGGATATTTGAAGGGCGCTCCGCAACTGCGTCCGGCCCAAGAATGGTTTCAGTTTGAACCCCAATCGTTTTATTTAGAACCCGGCAAAGTTCAGCTTGTTAAAATTACGCTCACACTTCCGACTAAAATCCAGCCCGGGGATTATTTTGCTTATTTGAAAGGTCATCCAGCAAGCAAATCAAGTAATGGGCAGACTTCTATTGGCGTTGCCGCAGCTACTAAAATTTACTTTACAGTCATACCATCCAATATTTTCCAGGGAATTTATTATAGGTTTGTCAGTTTATACGTGAAATACCATCCTTGGGATACGATAGTTATAGTGATCATTCTTTCTGCAGTTATCATTTATTTTATCGGGAAGTTTATTAGAAAGCGCTTTCAATTTAATATTACGAAAAAATAAATATTTTTTAAAAAATAAAAAGTGAACGACAAAAAAATTCTGGTTTTAATAATTTTTATTTTTTCTGCTTTTTTTGTTGCAGACGGATTTTTTTATTTTAACAAAGAAGTTTTTGCATCCGGCTTTGCGGGAGTCCAAACGACAGTTAAAATAGCGATTTGCGGGAATAATATAAAAGAGGCAGGGGAGCAATGCGACAACGCGGATTTGGGCGGCGCATCATGCTCTTCGCAAGGATTTAGCGGCGGAACGCTTTCATGCAGGGCATCATGCGATTTTGATACTTCGGCCTGTTCTTCCCCTAGCGGAGGAGGAAGCGGATCGTATACGCCCCTGCCACCAGTTGTCCCTCAAATAAACCTTGCGAAAAGATCTGATATTAATCAAGACAACTCGGTGGATGTTTTTGACTTCAACGCTTTAATGGTGCGCTGGGGCAGAACGGCAAAAAACGATCCGGCCGATATAAACCGTGATGGCGTTGTGGATGTTTTTGACTTTAATCTTCTGATGGTTAATTGGGGAAAAACCTTTCATTAATTTTTTGAAGGAAGTCCGCTAATTTTTAAAAGAAGTATAAATTAAATTTAAATTTTTATGAATATCAAAAAACAAAAGCTATTATTGCCGTTATTATTGATGATAGTTTTTGCTTTTTCAGCTATTCCATTTTCGGTTAAAGCAGTCACTTCTTTCGGGATGTATCCTGTAAAGATAAATGTTAAAGAAGGTCAAAATTTTACATTAACAATAAAAGTCAATTCAAACGGCCAAAAAAATTATACAGTCAAGGCCAGCATAAAATTTCCGGCTGATTTGGTTTCTATAAAGGCCTGGCAATATGCGAATGACTGGATGCCTCTGCGCAAGGGCGGTTACGATTCTTTCAGCAACACAGACGGCAGTATTATACGCACAGCAGGATATCCTGATGGATTTGACGGGCTTGTAACTTTTGGTACAGCTACTTTTGTGGCAAAAAAGTCTGGTACAGGAACAATTGAATTTTCAGGTGAAAATTTGGCGTTAGACGAAAATAACAAAAATCAATATA
>CAIXXY010000020.1 GCA_903923535.1 Candidatus Staskawiczbacteria bacterium
AAAAACAAAATTCTCATCAAATTCTTTTTCAGCTTTTTCTCTCGCCTTTTCGCCCATATTTTTTGCGACTTCAGAATTATTAAATAAATATATTATAGCTTTTTCCAATTCAGCAATATTTTTTGCCGGAATTAATATGCCGGTTTTATTATTATCAACTGCTTCCCTGCATCCTCTTATATTTGTGGCAACTATAGGTATTTTTTCTGCAGACGCCTCTATCAATGACCTGGGAAATCCCTCTCTATGAGACGGCAATACAAAAACATCCATTAGGGGGTAAAGCTCGTCAACGTCATTTCTTTCACCTAAAAAGATTACTTTGTCTTCTATCCCATAATCTTTAACAATAGATTGATTAAATCCGTCTTTTTTGCCAGGCTCTTCCGGCCCTATTGCCAGAAGAAAAGCATCGGGTATTTTTTCAAAAATATTTTTGCATGCCTCAAATAATTCCAGATATCCTTTTTCTTTAACCATTCTTGCAACTATGCCTATTATTTTTGAATTATCCTTTAAACCTAATTCTTTCTTTTTTTCAATAATAAAATCTTTTGAAAACCTCTCTATATTAAATTTATCAATATTTATTCCATTTCCCAAATATCTAATCTTTTCAGGACTGCAAATTTCCTCTTTGACGGCTGTTTTAATATCCTCCTTATTTTGGGAAAAAATCAAAGTAGAGCATTTTGCAGCAACTTTTTCTAAAAAAATAAAAACTTTCCTTTTAAAAGCCGGCGTGTTGTCTGTAAAATAAAATCCATGTATGGTGTTTATAATTATGGGCACGCCGGCAAACTTTGCCGCCAATTGGCCCAACAATCCCGGTACGGGGTTATGGGTATGCACAATATCAAATTTTTCTTTTTTAAAATAAAAAAATAACTGCAAAAAAGCTATAAAATGGCTGGAAGATAAAACATTCCTGGAAAAATTGATATTTTTTACTTTTATTCCTTCTTTTTTTATCTCATCTGACCATTTACCCTCCGCGCACGCAGCTGAAACATCGTAACCTTCTTTTATTAAAAATTTCAATTGGGGCACCAATAAAGACTTAACCGCAAAACTGCTGTTGGCAACATGACAAATTTTCACCCGATTAAATTGTTTTGTCCCCGACAAAACACCAGCTTCGCTGGATTTAATCGGGTAAATTCTCTTGTTATCCATTTTATGAAAAGTCTCTATACCAATCAACTGTTTTTATTAGGCCTTCTTTAAATTCTATTTTGGGCTTATATTCTAAAAATTTTTCTGCCTTTGATATGTCTGCCTTTGAATGCGGCACATCTCCTGCTCTGCCAGGCTTATATTCTGCAGCAACTTCTGTGTTAATAATTTCCTGCAGCGTCAAAAGTAGCTGGTTTAAGCTATTTTCTTTGCCACAGGCAATATTGAAAACTTCTCCAAAACCATCGCTTGCCTTCGCAGCCAATAGATTGGCTTCTACTACATTATCAACAAAAGTAAAATCACGCGACTGGTTGCCATCGCCATAAATTACAGGCCTCTCTGATTTTAGCAATGCATTAATAAATTTTGGAATTACTGCCGAATATTGAGAAAGAGGATTTTGTTTCGGCCCAAAAACATTAAAGTATCTTAAACAAATGCTGGGCAGGCCATAAAGTTTCCAAAAAATTTGGCAATATCTCTCGCCTGCATATTTGGTCAATGCGTATGGAGAAATTGGAAGTACTGGAAAATCTTCTTTTTTAGGTAATTCTGGATTATCGCCATAAATTGAAGAAGATGACGCATAAACAAATTTTTTAACTCCTTCATCTTTCGCCGCAATTAATAAATTAAGCGTAGCTGTAATATTTGCATTATTGGACCCGACAGGGTCTTCTACCGACCTCTGTACTGAAGGAATGGCAGCCTGATGCAATACAAAGTCTATATCCTTAACAGATTTTCTAGCTGCTTCAATATATGTTAAATCACCTTCAAGCAGTTCAAAATTTTGACCATCCAGAAATTCTTTTATATTTTCTTTTTTGCCGGTAGAAAAATTATCTACAACCCTTGCAAAATCCCCCTGCTCTAAAATTTTTTTAACTATGTTGGAACCAATGAAACCTGCACCACCTGTAATTAAGTATTTCATAAATATTTTTATTAGTAGTTATAAATTATTTTAGCCGACCCGCCCGCCACGCGAGCCAGTGAGCCGATTTTTGAGAAATCTTCGACCAAAATCTGTTTTAAAATATTTTTCTCTTTTTATTGCTGCCTCTTCAGACAAACAAGCTTCATAATATATGAGAAAAACTGGCAATCTGTGTTTGGTAGAAAATACTCTCCCTTCTGCATGGTCTTTAATTCTTTTTATCAAATCATTTGTCCAACCAACATACAATTTCCTATCTTTTAAACTCTCAAGCACATAGGTATAAAAAAATCTAGCCCGCCTGCCATCGCGAGGCACGAGCGGACAGGCTCGCGGGCGATGCGGGCGGGTAAAACCAGCTCCTCCAGTAACTAAATATTTTTCCATTTTAATTTTTACCCAGTTAAACAGCTGAAAGCTAATTTTGCTTCGCAAAATTATTTAACCGAGTGAATTTACTAATATAATTATTGAATTTATTTATATAATCACTATTTAATCCAAAGGAAGCAATACATAGAAGAGAAATAAAAGCTGGAATCCTGATTCTTACTATAAGCCCGAAATTCGTATCAAATATGGCAATTACAATCATAACTAAAATACTGAAAAACAGCAAAGGTACTGCTTCTTTAATGCGGTTTTTAAATAAAACGATAATGCCTTCTACAACAAAAAACAACAATAAATACCAGGGAACAGTTTCAATAAGCGCTAAAGATTGCCGTAAATTTTTAATCTGCCACGGGAAAGGCCCCAAAAACACATAAACAAAAGATTTTGCATAGCCTAATGGATTTTTTTCTATTTCAAAAGAAGAATCAAGGCCAGTAGTTGAAGAATCATAATATATAGGATTATATACTGTATGTCTATAAAAATTAATCTTATTAGAATTCAAGTATGTTTTAAATGAATCAATTCCGTAATATCCTTGGTTGTAAGCAATCTGAGGAATAAATCCCAAAATAATAATGAATATGACTCCATATATCATTCTTTTTTTAAAATCCATGCTCGCAAATAAAAACCAGGATAATATAAAAGCAGCAATTAATGCATATCCAATATAGAAACGGAAATGCGTCACGCAAATTATAGATAAATATAAAACCAAAAAATTTTGCCAACTAAATTTTTTAATTGTTTTTATTAAAAATAATAATCCCAAGAAAACAAAAAATATTTCTATGGCGTCTTTAAGTAAAAGGCCTGTATTAAAAACATAGCTTGGGTAGACGGCAATTATTAGCCCAATTATAAGAGCATTTTTTCTTCGCCTCGCCGAAGCCTCCGGTGAAGGCGGGTCGCCAAGCTCTAAAATTATAAGGTAAACAAGGATAACTGAGAGCGCCACTAACCAGACATTTAACATCAACCCTATTATCTTTTCAGGTAATGTTAAAGTATAAATAGCCCCGACTATTGTAGGATAATAATTGTTAATATATATATCCGGATGTTTTGAAACAATACTTTTTAATGAAAAATTTCCCTGCTTGAATTCTTGAGAAAATTCAACAGCCGATTTCTGATACATTAGATAATCCCCGGCATGTCCCGAAAAAGGCTGAAAATCAGCATAGTGCATAAATAGCGTAGTGCCAAGATGTATTGCCAAAACAATTAAAAATAATAGATATACTTTTCTATCTTTAAAACCTAATTTATTTAACGTTAAAAAAGTAATGCCAGATAAAATAATAAGTAAGCCAAGCCCGATAGCTAGCCCTTTATCAAAGAAAAAAGATGCAATCAAAATAATAAATAAAACGCCCGCTATGCCAAATTTATTTTTTATAGAAAAAATTTTCATTTTTAAATAATTTTAATATAAGATAATGAAATTATTTCATCCACTTCTCATACCACATTTGAAACATCAGTAAAAACCAAAATTTGTAAGCAGAATCTGATCTTCCTGATAAATACCCGCTTAATCCTTCTTTTATATAATCTACATCAAAAATGCCTTGATTTTTTATATTTTTTTCAGACAGATATTCCATTAAAATGCCATTTAAATCTTTCTTTAACCAGCTATCAATAGGAATTGCAAAACCCTGTTTGGGCCTTTCCAATAATTTTTGGGGAACATATTTATACAATATTTTTCTCAAGATATATTTGCTCTGGCCATCCTTATATTTTAGGCTAACCGGGACTCTTGCTATATATTCGGCAATTTTATGATCAATCAAAGGCTCCCGCGCTTCTAAACCCACAGCCATCGTTGCCCTGTCTACCTTAGTAAAAATATCATCGCAAAGGTATGTTTTAAAATCCACAGCCTGCATCTGGGATAAAGCTGGCAGTTCGCCTACTCTTTTAAACTCAGAAAAATTATTTTCTACAGATTTATATGGCTTTTTAAGAAGCTTTCCTACTTGATTTTCAAGCCAATAGCTATAACTATTTTCAACAATACCGGATAATTCTTTATTTTTATATCTTAACACATTTTTAAATTTATAAATCTTATCTTTAACATTTGTATATTTGGGCAAGGCAAAAGAAAAAGTGTTATAAACGCCGCTGATGACATCTGGCGAAAATATAGACAGTCCTAAAGAAAAAGAAGATAGCAAAAAAGAGGGCGTATTTTTTATTGTCTTATAATAATTGTTAAGCAAGCTATACCTGGAATATCCGCAAAAAAGCTCGTCTCCGGCATCAGCAGAAAGAGCCACTTTTACTTTTTGACTGGCAAATTTTGAGACCAAATAAGTGGGAATTCCCGAGCTGTCGCCAAAGGGCTCGTCATATATTTCCGGCATTTTAGGAATAATTTCCAAAGCATCTTTTGAAGTGCAATATAATTCATTATGGTCGGTTTTAAGATATTCGGCTATTTTTTTTGCATAAGGCGCTTCATTATATTCTTTTTCATTAAAGCCAATGGTAAATGTTTTAATCGACCCCTTCGAGTTGGATTGTAAAAGTGCTGTGACTAAACTTGAATCTATCCCCCCTGATAAAAAAACTCCTACAGGAACATCCGATACCATTCTATATTTGAAAGACTCTATTAAAATTTGCTCCAATTCTTTTTCAATTTCATCTTCTGGTTTGCTGATCGGTTCGGCTAAATAATAATCAATTATATCCCAATACTTAATTTCTTTTAATTGCCCGTCTTTGTTAATCTCAAGATAATGGCCGGGTTTTAATTTGTAAGCATCTTTAAAAATAGTATGGGGAGCTAAAATATAACCAAACTGCAAAAATAAAGCCAAAGCATCAAAATTAATTTCTTTTTCAAATTTTGGATGTTTATGGAAACTTTTTAATTCCGAGCTGAATAAAAACAGATTATTTTTAAAATAATAATATAATGGTTTCACTCCCGCCCTGTCTCTTACCAGAAAAAGCTTTTCCTTTCTTTTGTCCCAAATGGCAAAAGCAAACATTCCCCGGTATTTTTTAATCGCTTCCATCCCCCATTCTTCATATGATTTTAATATAACTTCTGTATCAGAATTGCTTTTAAATTTATATCCTTTTTTTTTCTAATTCTTCGCGGATTTCTTTAAAATTGTATACCTCTCCGTTAAAAGTTATCCAAATAGATTCGTTATCATTTGCCATTGGTTGATGCCCCGCAGGAGATAAATCCAAAATAGATAATCTTCTATGCCCTAAACCTATATTATTTTTTTGGTCAATAAAAATTCCTGAGTCATCCGGACCCCTATAGTTTAGAGTATCTGTCATTTTTTCTAACAATTCCGGCGAAATTTTATCCTTAAAATCCCAAATTCCTGTTATCCCGCACATAAAATTTACTATAATTTTTATTACTATTTATTTCCTAAAAGTCTCCAGCCGCTTCCGCCTAATATCTTTATATTTTTTAATCCGGCTCTTTGGTACCATTCCAAAATTTGTTCCTTTGAATATCTATTCTCTATTGGGGCGGAAAAACGGTCGAAAGTATCATTAAGCAAAACTGAAAATGAATAGTTCACATAAGTTCCCAATGGCCAATCAATTTTTCCTCTCTTCTTAAAGAAAAATTTATAGGGCAATACAAGTATTAAATATGACAAAAGGGCTATCGGATAGCTTAAAACATAAAGCAATTTATGGGGAAGTCTGATGGTAAAATTTCGGAAAAAATTTACAAATTTTAATAAATAGAAATTAAAAGTTTTTTCAGCAAAGCTATGATAAACATAAATAAGAATTTCCCCATTATTTTTTAACAAATCAACCAGCCTGTTAAAACCTTTTTCTGGGGTGGGCAGATGGTGCAAAACTCCAAGGCAAAAAATAAAATCAAAAAAATTATCTTTAAACGGCAAATTATAAATGTCCGCCTGTATAAAATTAATATTTTTATCTTTGTTGTTTAAATAAGCAATATCGATAGCAGAGCCTAAATCAACAGCAAATAGTTCTTTGCATATTTTTGATGCATAAAAAGTATGCCTTCCATTCCCACACCCTAATTCCAAAACTGTTTTCTCTTTCAACAAAGGCTTATCTGCCGGCTCAAAATAAAAATCGAAGTTTTTCCTCCATTCTTCTTTCATTTCGTGAAATTTTTGCCACTCATAGCCAAAACTCTCTGCGGTTTTTTTCTTTTTTAAAGACTCTCCTGTAATGTTATTTTTTGGCTGCCATGAAGCAAAAAATTCTTTATATTTCAGAAAAAATTCTGGAAACTGATTTAAAACAATCTCTTTTAAATCTCCGATTAAAATTCTTGGTATGCCTGCAATAATCGGGAAAGACTGCCCGCAAATGCAGTTTAATGATCCTTCTTCTATTGCTTCATCTTCTTCTGCGAATACCTCCAAAAAAAATTCTCCTTTGCAGACAGGACATACAATAGATTTTAATATTTTTTTGTCCATTTAAATATACTTTATAATTTATAGTCTTTTTAACCCGCTAATTATAAAAAAAGTTTTTCAAAATCTTTAACGCTTTTCTCAACTGAAAAATATTGGGCTCTTTTTTTACCTTCCTCTGAAAATTTATTTCTTAAATCTGGATTTTCCAATAATTTAATTATAGCTTCAGATATGGCCTTCTCATCGCCAACTGGGACTAAGAGCCCGCTTTTTCCGTCTTCAATTATCTCATTGGGCCCTGATTGGCAATCAGTAGATACTACCGGAACACCGCATGCCATAGCTTCCACCAAAACATTAGGGAAGCCCTCCAATCTTGAAGAAAGTATAAAAATGTCAGCTTTAGTCATATATTTTAAAGGATTTTTCTGAAACCCTAAAAGAAAAACATTATTGGAAATATTTAATTCTTTTATAATGTTTTCTACTTTTGATCTTTCCTCCCCATCCCCAATAATTATAAGGTTAGCCGGCGTCTCTTTCAAAACAATAGAAAAAGCTTTCAGCATAGTAGGATAATCTTTAGCCTTTGTAAGACGACCCACAGCAACAATATTTGGCAAAGAAGAGTTTTTAATATTTGAATCAATCAATGGCTCTTTTGCTAATTCTAAAACATTATTATTTATAACTGGGTTATAAATAATTCTGATGCTGGGTAATTTTCCAATAATTTTATACAAATCGTCAGCTACACCCTTGGAAACACAAACTATTGAATCAGCTTTCTTATAAAATATTTTCATTAAAATAGGTAAAATAAAACGGAAAATAAATTTGTGAGAAAATTTATATGTGGCGTTTTTGGAAAGTGCTGAAACCGTGCTTCTTTCAGTAATAATAAATTTTGTTTTACTTTTATAAAATACCATACTCATCAGGGTGATTAGATTTTCGCGGGGTAATGCAGAAACAAAAATATTCGGTTTTTCTTTTTTAAGATATTTTATCAATTTTAGTATCGCTAAAATAAAATTATCTGTATTAAGATCTTCTATCAAAATATCAGTTGGCAATTCATTTAAAAAATGCGGAGATTTTAATTTTCTCAAAAGTAAAATTATCTCAAATTTTTTCCTGTCTAAATTTCGGATAAGCCTCGACGTGCTCTTTTCAGTCCCTCCAAAGCCTAGGTTATGGAGGAAAAAAATAATTTTAATTTTCTTTTCTACTTGCATATTTTACAACAGACTTTTTCTAGTTCATTAATAACATTTTCCCATGAATATTCTTTCACTTTTTCCCTATTGTTTTTCGACATTTTTTCCCTTAATTGATTATTTCCAAGAATAAGCAACACTTTTTCAGCTATATCTTTTGGGTTTTTGGGTTCTACTAAAAAACCATTTTCTCCATTCTTAATAAATTCTGGCAATCCTCCAACTTTTGTGGCGACAATGGGTAATCCTGAGGCTATCATTTCCATATTTAAGGCACCTTCTGAAACGCTTGGTAAAACAACTATGTCTGCTATTGCCGTGTACTCTGGCACTTTTACATTTGGCACTTGTCCGATAAATGACACAAAACCTTCAATATTAAATTCTTTTACTAAATTTTTAAGATAAGTTTCTTCTTCGCCTGCTCCTACTATCATCAGATTAATATCTTCACTTACTTTTTTTATTATACTCATCGCCTCTATCAAATATTTTACTCCTTTTACTGGGTGTAATCTTCCTAGAAAAATAATAATTTTTTTATTTTGCGGTATTTTAAATTTGTCCCGTAAACTTGTTTTTGATAAATTTTCAAATCTTGATGAGTCCACTCCATAATGAACTACAAAAATATCTTTATAAGGATAATCTTTACGAATTTTATTTTTCATAATTTCTGAAGTAACAATGATACCTTGAGAATTATCAAAACTTATTTTTGAGATAATTTTTTTAAACATCCACGGCAAAAAAACATCAGATCCCTGGCACCACACAATATATTTTTTTCTAAAAAGAATTTTAGCAAAGAAACCGATCAATCCAATTGGCACACCTTGTATGAAAATTAGATCAGAATTGATTTTTTTTAATGGCAATAGGGATTTTAAACAAAACAATCCAAGGCCGATGTATTTTATCTTAGGATATTTTATTCGATGAATATAAAAATTATTCTCTAGACTCTCTTGCGGCAATCCTTCGTCTAAACCAGTAACAACGTTAACTTCATGTTTATTTTTGGCTAAATATTTTGCAACATTGTATGTTAAAATTTCTGCTCCTGCAAGCCATCTAGGCGGAAATTTTAAAATTACAATGGCTATTTTCATCTCTTAAGTAAATTTTGTTTAATGTAAGATAAAATGATATAAAATTTAGAATATTTTTTATGGCAAACATAATGAGTGACATTTTTACCGCCAAAACTTTTTTTAAAATTTTTTATTTTTTCGTCCCCTTCTCCATCAATATAACCACCAAAATCAAATTCTTCAAAGCCCATTTTTCTAGAATATTTAATAGCTTCCCAGATCATTAATCTATTAGCACATCCTATTATAGTCGCTTTTTCTTTACTACATTCTAATCTTTTTGAAGCACCGGCAAACCAACGGAAATTTTTTTCGTCAAAAATATAAAATTGACCTGCAATTCTTTCTCCTTTATATTCAGCTATAAATAAAATTCCAAAATTTTTATAATCTTCGATGCCCCTCATTGGAGGTAATCCCTTTAATTTTCTAAAATTATCATTTATTTTCTTGAATTCTTCGAAATAGTTGTTATCTATTATGATTTTTATACCTTCCTTTTCTGCGCGATTTATCATGTATCTGCAAGAAGATTTATCCATATTATTCCAAATATCCTCTAAATTTTTTCTTAAATCTATAATTAAAGTTTTAAATTTATCGCAGCTGAAATCTTTGTCTTTAGTTATATTCTTACAATCATAAAAAGTTACGCAATCAAATCCAACAATATCAAAAGGATAATCGGCAAACCAAATTTCTTTTTTATTAAACACTAATTTTTTTCTTTTAATTTCTATCATTAAATTTTACTAGACAAAATATTATGATAATTTTTTAAATCCTTTTACTATTAAAAAGTTGCCGAAAAGACAAGACTGTTTAAATTTTGATAAAAAAATATCGAACAGTGCAAGGGGATAAAATAGTTTATAAAGATTATATTTATTCAAGCGACTGTATCCTTTAAAATTAATACAACCTCTTACTAATATATTTTCAAAGCCACTTTTAGAAAATAGATTTTCTATTTCCTGTGGGTTAAATCTGAAATAATAAAGGCCGTTCTGAAAAATTCCCTCCTTTAAAAAATTCTGGCTAAACAGTGACTGAAAATTATAAACTAAAACCACACATTTGCCACCATTTTTTAAATAGCTACAAAAGTTATTTAACACATTAATTTTTCCTGATTCTGTCGGGATATGTTGTAAAACTTGAATACTTAAAATTTTATCAACCTTCTCATTGATCGGGAATGGGTTTGCGATATCGCAAACAAAAGTTTCTATGTTTTTTATACCATCAACCCGTATTTTTTTGTTAAGTAAATCGATACTTTTAGGCGAGAAATCTAATGCATAAACTTTTTTACATTTTTTTGCTATTTCTAAAGTAAGTCTTCCGGTGCCACATCCGGCATCTATAACAACGTCATCTTTTTGAAGATCTAAATGACTAATCACCGCCCTTCTCTCGATCCAATCAAATAATATCCCTTTTTGAAGGTACCAACTGTCAAAAACATCTGCTTGTTCATCACGGACTCTTATTTCTTTCTTTTGGTTGATATCCATTATGGTAATTTTTACTTTAAATAATATATGTTATGAAATTACTTGTTGTATGCTGTATTTTTTTCTGTTGGTTAAAACTATAATTATAGAAACTGTATAGCCGATAGAAGAAGAGAAAACAGCGCCGAATAACCCCAATTTAGGTATAAGTAATATACTCAATATTACGCTTACTATTGCTACACTAACAGCTGATAAAGATGTAACCATAACCCCTTGTTTGCCCACGGCGTTCATTAACCATCCATAGATACTATCTATGAATATTATTATAGCCAGTACTGTAAACGATATTCCTAAACCGGGGTATAATGGATAGTTCTTCCCGTATAATTTAAGCATTATGCAACCTAATATAAAAATTACAGGCAACCCGATTATTACTAATACAACAACCAATCTATTAACCATCTTGAATATATTTTCTTTATTAGTCTGTTTAGACGCCGCAGGAAAAAAAGCCGTGTTAAAAATACTGATAAAGAATGTAGGTAGCATTATAAAGGACACATAATAAGCCCAATAAATCCCGACATCTCTCGCACTCATATTTTCATTAATAAATATTTTATTGAAATTCAGATAAAAGGCAGCTGCGATCCCGCTTATTATGGCAAAAAAACCATATTCCATAATCTTTTTTGCCCAAAAAATATCAATTTTAAAAGATATAAACTTACGCAGCAAAAAAAATATGGATACAGATATTACAATATAGACAACATAGTTTATGTAAACTAAATTCTCAAAAGAAGGCTGTTTTATTAAAATAAAAATAATTATCATAATAAACATCAAAATTCCATAAAGCCCTTGAAAAAAAGAGAGCATCTTCATCTTATGCAATCCCCTAAATGCACTTGTGGTTAGATTATAAAAATTATACAAAAGTGAAAATATTATGGCCAAATAAAAAAAGTCTAATGGTACTCCAAAAATTTTAGAAAGAGGTTTAGAAAAAATAAAAAAGATAAGGACAAAAAATAAAGAAAAAACAAAATTCAAAATAAAAGAGGTCGATATAATTTTTTTTTGCCTGTCGTGATCTTCTTTTTCGGAATTATATTTTACTAAAGCCATACTTACTCCTAAATCAACAGGTACATATAAAAACATCGCTATAGATTGAACTATGGCGTATTTACCATACTCAGTTGGTCCAAAAGATCGTCCAGCTAATATCTGAAAGATAAAACCGAAAACATAAGAAAAACAAAATCCTATAGATAA
>CAIXXY010000021.1 GCA_903923535.1 Candidatus Staskawiczbacteria bacterium
CAAAAATTAAAATACACTATTTCTTTTTTCTTTCAAAGGTTGCCGATGGCGTAAATAATATAGCCTCTTTTTCTAATAATTTTTCATCCTCTTCTAATTTTTCTATAGCTACATCAAGCAGATTGGGTAGTAAAAAATAACTGGTATATTTTTTCTTTATATTTTCAAATTGCGACAAGCTCCCCTTATTTTCTTTTTTAATCTTTTTTAAACGCTTTTTCCTATTTTCAATAAGTCTTTTTACAATTATCTTATATCCGCTGTCATCTTGTTGCAAACATTTATGCACTCTAGAAATTTTATCGCTTCCAACTCCCAAAATATCATATATCTGTCGATAATTATATCCCGCATTTAAAAGAACAGCAATCTCTATTCTTCTCATAAATGTTGCAATCTCATCAGCGGTTAATAAATCCTTAAAAAACAAACGAATTTCTCCTCTATCTTTTAAGGAATCAATCGTATCATAAAATTCTCCAATCATTTGTATCCTTTTTTGTTTTGGTAAACTATTTAAATGGAATATTACCATTGTTTTTGCACCTATGCATAGGTGCATAGGAACGGCAAATTGTTAGGAATTTTTTTAGATTTTTTTAGCTTCGGCGATGGCTTTTTCTGTTTCAGCGATTGCTATTTTGGTTTTTAATACAGAGTCGGGATTCAAAGAAATTGATTCGATTCCAAGCTCAACTAAAAATTGAGCAAAATCCGGAAAATCCGATGGCGCTTGCCCGCAAATGCCGATGTATTTATTATTATTTTTGCATACTTTTATGGCTTCTTTAACAAGCTCTTTTACTGCTTCATTTTTTTCATTGGCAATATTGGCTATTTCTGAATTATCCCTATCTAAACCCAATGTCAGCTGAGTCAAATCATTTGAGCCGATTGAAAACCCGTCAAAAATTTCCAAAAATTTCTCAGCCAGAATTACATTTGCAGGAATCTCGCACATAACATAAACCTTTAAACCATCTGCTTGCTTTAATCCATTTTCTTCTAAAATTTTAATAACTTTTCTGCCTTCCTCTACTGTCCTGCAAAAAGGAACCATAGGGACAACATTGTCCAATCCAAATTCGTCTCGAACTTTTTTCATCGCCTTGCACTCTAAAATAAATGCATCTTTAAATTTATCATCATAATATCTAGACGCTCCGCGGAACCCAATCATCGGATTTTCTTCTTCTGGCTCATAAAGTTCTCCCCCAACCAGGGAACGGTATTCATTAGTCTTAAAATCAGAAAATCTTACAATTACCGGCTTTGGATAAAATGCAGCTCCAATCACCCCAATACCTTCAGCTAACTTGTCTACATAAAATTGAACTTTGTCTGGATATCCTAAAGTTGCTTTGTCAATTTTATTTCTTAATGCCGGCTTTAATTTTTTGTAATTTATAAGCGCATTAGGATGTATTTTTATCGCGTTTATAATAATAAATTCTTCACGAGCCAATCCTACGCCGTCATTCGGTATAAAGCTTAAATTAAAGGCATTTGAAGGCTCGCCCACATTCATTAAAATTTTTGTCTTGGTTTCTGCAATATTTGAAATATCTGTTTTTTTAATTTCAAAAGGAATTATTCCTTCATAAACCTTTCCGTCTTCTCCTTGGGAGCAATCAATTGTAACTTCTTGGCCAGATTTTATAATTTTAGTTCCGTTTTCTGACCCTACAATTACAGGCACTCCCAATTCCCTGCCTACAATAGCGGCGTGGCACGTTCTACCTCCGGAATCTGTGACAATAGCAGAAGCCAATTTCATTGCCGGCACCCAGTCTGGATCAGTTGCTTTTGTTACTAAAACTTCTCCTTTATTAAATTTATTAATATCTTTCGTGCTCATTATTTTATTGGCTTTTCCTGAGCCAATCTTACTTCCCACACTCATTCCGCTTACTAAAACTTTTCTAATCTTGGATTTATCTAAAACATATTCTTCTAAAACTTTTAAATTTTTCTTGCTTTGGACTGTTTCCGGTCTTGCCTGCACAATATATAATTTTCCATCACGGCCGTCTTTTGCCCATTCCATATCCATTGATTTTTTGTAATGGTCTTCAACTATAATTGACCATCTTGCCAAACTTAATATTTCTTCATTATTCAAAATAAATCTTTCTCTTTCTGATTTTGTTGTGGCAATGTTTTTTGTCGGTTTACCCCCCACTAACTTTAAATTCACTTTTGAAGAACCACCCTCCACTAATTTTGATTTAAAGTTAGTGGGGGGCGAGTAAATCATTTTTATTTCTTTTTTGCCAATTCTTTTTTCTATTATGGGTTTGAATCCTTTTTTTAAAGTTGTTTCAAAAACATAATATTGGTCCGGCTCAACTTGCCCCTGCACAATATTTTCTCCCAATCCATAGCTTGCATTAATTAAAACAACATCTCCAAATCCTGATTCAGTGTCGCAGGAAAACATAATTCCGGATGCCCCCAAGTCCGATCTCACCATTTTTTGCACGCCCACAGATAATCCGGTTTTTAACTGGTCAAGCTTCATTTCTTCCCTGTAAAAAATTGCCCTGTCTGTAAAAAAAGACATAAAACATTTTTTTACCGCGTCAAAAAGCCCTTCCTGCCCCACAACATTCAAATATGTTTCAAATTGTCCGGCAAACGAAGCATTTGGCATGTCTTCTGCAACACCAGAAGTTCTTACTGCAACATCAGCATTTTCCACATTGTATTTTTTAGACAGTTCAGAATATGCGTCAACCAATTCTTTCTTTAAGTCCTCTGGGAAAGTGCCCAATGCAATTGCATCCCTTGCTTTTTTGCCTGCCTCCTGAACAGTTTTTAAATTTTTTGAATCCAAGCCCTTGAAAGATTCTGCAAATATCTTGTCCAATCCGTTTGCATTTATAAATTTCCAATAAAAATTGGCTGTCAATGCAAAACCATAAGGCACATCAACTCCTTTTGAAGTTAAATTAGTATACATTTCTCCCAAAGACCCGTTTTTTCCGCCAACCAGCGGAACATCTTTTATTCCGACCTCATTATACCAAAGTATATTTTTTTGTTCTCTTTCTGCCATAAATTTAAAAATTTAATAATTTTAATTTTTATTTCTCGTTCCTTTTCCAAAAGGGCGTCAGTGGAATCCAACCCCCCTTAAAATAAATCTGAAAAACTTGCGGATTTTGTCTAAGTTTATCAATTAATGATTTGATATCGTCTAAGTTCTTCTTAAACCTTTTGAAATCTTCGGTTCCTATTTGGGAAAGCGAATGGGGTGGCCATAAATTTAGACGGCCCTTTCCCTTGTTGTAAATTATGCCTTTATAACCGCTATAGCCCTCTTCTACCCCTTTTCGGCCATGGCGAAAAATCGGAATCATTAATTCCGAATCAGGAATAATTATTCTATCAGTTGCTTCTTCATCAGGCCGTTCTTCACGACAATCTTTAAACATATTTCTAAAAAAATCATCCATACCCTCATCATCTCCTTCAAATGCAAAATTAATACAGGGGTTGGCATCATGTTCTATTCCAATGAGATATCTCATTAGTTCGCCCCGAGGTATTTGTGAGAGTTTATTTTCAGATCGCAAAAATTTTTCTGCGATCATTTTTTTCATTGAGGGATGGAGTAAATCCGCAAGCTCATAAATTCGGTTTGGATTTTTCGCGCATCTTTCATACTCAGCAAAATACTCATCAATATCAACGCCAAGCCAGCAAAATCCTTCCTTAATTTCTTCTTGTCCATAATCCGACGGGACTACTTTTTTTGACTCTGGGTCGCGTGCAATATCTGCCATTCCTTGAGAAGGAGCATAATAGCCAGGCTTTTCACTCAGAAGTTTTTTATATTCCTCTTGTTCATCGTCAAAGATTGACCTCCCAAGAGCATCTTCAATAGTTGTTCTTTGAATTTCATAATTTGGCTTATATTCCAATTCAGCTTCAGTGGGATGTTCTAGCCCTTGAGAAAAATCTTTTTCTTCATTATTTGTTTGATTAAAATTTTCTGACATAATTATTCGCTTAATACTTAATACTTGATACTTAATACTTTTTCAGCTATAGCCAATTCTTCGTCTGTTTCAATTGCCATTACTTTTGTCTTCTTCAAAATATTTAAATCTTTGCAAATCATATTTCTTATTTTTTCAGAACCAAATCCGATTGCTCCGGTAAAAACCAACAAATCGCATCCTCCTAAAATTGCATAATAACTTCCGATATATTTTTGTATTGAATAAACAAAAACATCCAATGCCAGTTCAGTCCTTCCTTTGTCAGGACTTTCAGCCCTTCGTCGCTGTGGCTCCTCAGGATTTCGGATTTTTTCTAAAATCCTCAACATTTCGCTTTCTCCGCAAATTCCTTTTATTCCGGATTCTTTATTTAAAATTTCATTTGTTTCTTCAATGCCAAATTCTTTTGCCAATTCTAAAACAATTCCTGCGTCTATATTTCCAGGCCTTGTCATCATAACTAACCCTTCGAGAGGCGTAAAACCCATTGAAGTATCAATGGCTTTTCCGTCTTTTATAGCGCTGATGCTTGCTCCCCCGCCTAAATGGCAGGTTATAATCTTAATCCTATTAAATGTTTTTTTAATAAGCTTTGCCCCTTTTTTTGCAACAAATTCATGGGAAATTCCATGAAATCCATATCTTTTAAAATCAAATTCTTTTGCGATATTTTTTGGCAAAGCATAGGTATAGGACTTTTCCGGCAAATCCTTAAAAAATTCTGTATCAAAAACTGCAAACTGCGGAATACCTTTGAAAATATTATGGCAAGCTTTAATGCCTAAAATATTAAAGGGATTATGCAGAGGAGCCAAATGATCCAATTTTTCTAATTCTATTAAATTTTTATCTGTAATTTTTATAGAGTTAATAAATTTTTTTCCTCCATGTACTATTCTGTGCGCTATCATATCAATTTGCAAATCACTGGCTCTTTTTAATTCATTTTCCAATAATTTCTGGAAATTATTTTGATTTAAAACAACACAGCTTCCCTCTTCTGCCAGATTTAACTCCTGGTCAAATACTTTCCATTTTATTGATTGCGAACCGCAGTTTAAAACTAAAATCATACTATTTGGCCTTCGCCTATTTTATTAATGCCGGCTGCGTTTCCCTCATCTGTATCCAAATGAAGGCATAATTTATAATCATCCCTGACTCTTACAATAACTTTTCCAAAAATAATTTGTCTTTCTCCTTCAATTTTAACAGAAACGATGTCTCCTGTTTTCAATCTCAATTTTTTTGCCTCGTCTGTCGCACAATGAATGTGCCGTAAAGCAACAATCAAGCCCTCATTCAAACTGATAGCCCCTTTCGGCCCTAAAAGAACCACTGAAGCCGTTCCCATCAGGTCGCCCGAAAGTTTTATAGGAGGCAAAACTCCAGAATCCACAATATCTGTAACCGACACTTCAACTTGCGTTTGCTCTCTTGTGGGGCCTACTATCCTGACCTTTTCAATTTTTTTGTCGCCTATCTGAATATCTACTGTTTCTTTGCATGCAAAATCAGAAGGCTGAAAAAGCTGTTTTAACTTTTCTAATTCATAATTTATACCAAAAAGCTTTTCTAAATCTCCTTTTGACAAATGGCAATGCCTGGCTGAAACCTCTACCGGAATTTTTATATTCTTATTAATAAACATATTCAATTATTATACTACTTTTTAATAAATCAAAAAAGCACCAATTAACCGGTGCTTTTTTATTTTCACATTTTCTTCCCCACAAATTCTGCAAATTCTGCCAATCGGCAAGAGTATCCCCATTCATTGTCATACCAGCCGACAACTTTCACCAAATTATCTTTTACCATTGTCTCTTCTGTATCCACAATCGCTGAATAGGTATCTCCCTTAAAATCCATTGAAACCAATGGCTCTTCTTCTACTCTTAAAATTCCTTTATAATTTTTTGACGAAGCTGCTTTTTTAAAAGCTTCATTTACCTCTTCTTTTGTCGTTGATTTTTTAACTTCAACAATTAAATCCAAGACAGAAACAGTCGGAGTGGGAACTCTCATGGCAATCCCATCTAATTTCCCGTCTAATTCCGGAATAATTTTTCCTATGGCTCTGGCAGCTCCTGTTGAAGTTGGGATTATATTTATTGCAGCCGCCCTGGCTCTTCTTAAATCTTTATGGGGCAGATCAAGGATTCTCTGGTCATTTGTATAACTATGGACTGTTGTCATAAAACCCTTAATAATTCCGAATTCATCATTTAAGACTTTTGCAATAGGAGCCAAACAATTTGTTGTACAGGACCCCATATCCATTAAATCAGCTTTAGCAGGATCAAAACTGTCTGCATTAACCCCCAAGACAAAACCTGGAATTTCTTTTTCTTTGCATGGAGCTGAAATTATAACTTTCTTGGCTCCAGCCTTTATGTGCTTTCCAGCGCCTTCTCTGTTTGTATAAAAGCCGGTACACTCTAAAACCACATCTACGCCTAATTTTTTCCATGGCAATTTTTCAGGATCTTTTTCAGATAAACCCAAATATTTCTTTTTTCCCACTGTTATTGAATCTTCAGTTGCTGTAATTTCTTTTCCGTATCTGCCGTAATTTGAATCGTATTTTAAAAGATGGGCAAGAGTTTGATTATCTGTTAAATCATTTATCGCTACAACTTCCAAATCCGGATGCGATTCTTCAATATTTTTGAACACTTGGCGGCCTATTCGGCCAAAACCGTTAATACCAATTTTTATTGACATAAAAATTGAATTTCTAATTTTTAATTTCTAATTTCTAAACAACTCTGTTTGGAAATTATTTCATTGAAAATTTAATAATTACAAAGTAATTTTAAGCAGTTTATCTATTTTTTCTTTATCAAAACCAGTTATAATTTCTCCGTCTATGTCAACTACTGGAACTCCCATCTGGCCTGAATCCTTTATCATTTTTTGGAGCTGTTTTTCATCCTTTGATATATCAATGTCCTCAAATTCAATTCCATTTTTTTTAAAATATCCTTTCAAGGTTTTGCAATAAACGCAAGTAGGCGTAGAATATATTTTTACCATTTTAGTTTCTAAGACAAATTACTGTGCTGCTTGGCATCCTGCACCAGTGTTATTAGTATTAGCAGTTGTAGAAGAACTATAGGTAGCTGAAAAAGAAACTGCTGCTGCTGCTGTATTTAATTTTGTAGAACAGAAACTTGGCTGAGTTTTAAATCCTGCGCAAACCATCGATTTTACCCCGTCTGACGATCTGCCGCCAAAACTATTTTCTGAAATTTGAGCTCCGTTCAAAATTGAAGTTGGCGATCCTGAAACCTTATATTTACTATTTAAATCAAAATCTTTTTTAGCATAAGCTACTCCTTTGTTAGTATCTGAAATACAGGCGCTTAATTTAGCTGAATCAACGCCAGTGGAAGTTTCACATCCTGTAGTGTCTCCGGCTTTCATTTGGCAGGCTATATAAGTCCAATATTTAGCCGGCTGTTCTTCTCTTATACAGATCTGTCTTAAATTTTCTTTTGCTTCGGCATCCCCATGCATGGAAGTTATTGTATTTCCAGAAACAGCTCCTATATATCTTACTTTAATATACTGCGCTAATGATGGAATATTTTTAACTGCATCAGCTATGGCTCTCTGCATTTGAAGTCCGTATGGGCAACGGGCTACTACAAAAGATTCTAACATAGGCGAATCTGTTTTTGTGACAGATGTTGGGGCTGAACCGTTATTGGCGCTTGCATTTGGATCTGTAGAGGCGCTAGTTTTTTTTGCGCTCATATCAAAAGCCTGCGGAAACAAAAGCTTTCCGTCTTTTGTGGCATATGAATCAAATTCTGTTGTGCCGATTTTAATTTTTACTTTAACTAATCCAGATGTTTCAGAAACGCTTACCAATGTAGCCTGTGTCTGTGAAAGCTGGTTATTATTTATATAATCTACTACTTCTTTCCCAATCTGGCTGTCTGATTTTCCAAAAATAGTCGGAAGAGAAAATCCGTGATTTGAATTAACATAAATCAAAACGCCGGTTATTATAATGGCGATTACCACTATAGCAATAAGAATAGTTTTTCTATTCATTTTTTTAAACTTATTCTTCAACATGTGAAGCATATTTTTAAAATTATACATATGAATTGTAATTCTTAATTATTCTAATTAACCTAATTAACCTAATCAAATGCCAATGACTAATAACTAAATCCCAAAAACTTTTTAGACATTAGAAATTAATATTTGATTAGAATAA
>CAIXXY010000022.1 GCA_903923535.1 Candidatus Staskawiczbacteria bacterium
AGAGCGAATAGTGTTTACATGATAGCCTGCACGGAGTAAAATAAATAATCAAATTATATGACAAATTTTACTCACCTACATGTCCATAGCCACTACTCGCTTTTAGACGGCCTGCCGAAAATCGACGAGCTTTTAGATTATACAAAAGAACTTGGAATGAATTCTGTTGCTTTAACTGACCATGGAGTTATGTATGGAGCGATTGAATTTTATAAAAAAGCAAAATCAAAAGGAATAAAACCAATAATCGGATGCGAAGTTTATACTGCTTTTGAAAGACTTTCAGATAAAAGGCCTAATATCGACGCAAAACGCAACCATTTGATTTTATTGGCAAAAAATGAGCAGGGTTATAAAAATCTGGTAAAGCTTGTATCAACCGCCCAACTTGATGGTTTTTATTATAAGCCAAGAATTGACGAGGAACTTTTAGAAAAATATGCAGAAGGCTTGATAGGGCTTTCAGCCTGCGTGCAAGGAAAAATTCCAGGATTGCTTTTAGCAAATAAGCAGGAAGAGGCCGAAGAAACGGCAAAAAAATATGAAAGCTTTTTTGGCAAAGGAAATTTTTATTTAGAGCTCCAGCATCATTTAAATATTCCAGAGCAGATAAAAGCAAATAAAAAACTGATTGAGCTTTCAAAAAAAACCGGAATTCCATTGGTAGCAACCAACGACATACATTATTTAAGAAAAGAAGATTCAGAGGCTCAGGACATTTTAATGTTAATAAACACAGGAGCTGACTTGAATGATCCAGAGCGTCTAAGCATGACCAATGATAATTTTTCAATGATAAGCCCTGAAGAAATGCAGGAATTTTTTAAAGATGTCCCTGAAGCGATTGAAAACACGCAAAAAATAGCTGATGCCTGTAATTTAAAAATTGAACTTGGAAAAACAAAACTTCCGGAATTTCCTTTGCCGGAAGGCAAAACTGCAGAACAATATTTGGAAGAACTCTGCTGGCAGGGATTAAAAACCAGATTCGGTGATATTGCAGATGCCGGGCTTCTGCAAAAAATAAAGGACAGAATGAATTATGAAATTTCGGTTATAGAAAAAACCGGATTTGCCGGATACTTTTTAATCGTTGAAGATTTTGTAAACTGGGCAAAACAAAACAGGATTATCGTGGGTCCAGGACGTGGATCAGCTGGAGGCTCATTGGTTGCATATTTAACAAATATTACAAATATTGACCCGATAAAGCATAATTTGCTTTTTGAAAGATTTTTAAATCCAGAAAGAATTTCCATGCCTGATATCGATTTGGATTTTGCCGATAGAAGAAGGGATGAAGTTATAAAATATGTTGCAGAAAAATACGGCCAAGACCATGTAGCCCAAATTATCACTTTTGGAACAATGGCCGCCAGAGCCGTTTTGCGGGACGTTGGCAGAGCTTTGCAATACACTTATTCTTATTGCGACACTATGGCAAAAATGGTTCCTATTGGCATGGATTTATCAGAAACTCTTGAAAAAGTTGATGAATTCAAAAATATGTATGAAATAGATCCAATGGCAAAAAAATTAGTTGACCTTGGAAAAAAACTCGAAGGAGTCGCCCGCCACGCCTCAACTCATGCTTGCGGAGTTGTGATTTCAGCAGATCCTTTGACAGATTCTGTACCTTTGCAGAGGCCAAAAGATAGTGATGTTGGCGTCATTACCCAATACGAAGGCCATTCAATTGAAGATATGGGGCTTTTAAAAATGGATTTTTTGGGCTTAAAAAATCTTACTATAATAGAAGACACTTTAGCCCGCATTTATGTTTTGCATAATAATTTGAAAATTGATTTGGATAAAATTCCAGAGGATGACGAAAAAACTTTTGAGCTTCTGCAAAATGCCCTTACAACTTCCGTTTTCCAATTGGAATCTGACGGAATAAAAAGATATCTTAAAGAATTAAAGCCAACCAACTTTGAAGATATTACTGCTATGTGCGCTTTGTATCGACCGGGCCCAATACAATTTATTCCAGATTATATTGAAAGGAAACATGGCAGGCAAAAAATCGAATACCTGCATCCAAAACTAGAACCGATTTTAAAAGACACTTATGGAATCTGCATTTATCAGGAACAATTGATGAAAATTGCGCAGGAAATTTGCGGATTCACTTTGGGCGAAGCAGATGTTTTAAGAAAAGCAGTTGGCAAAAAAATTAAGGAACTTTTAGATGCCCAAGAAACAAAATTCATAGATGGAGCTGTAAAAAACGGCGTTTCAAAAAAAATTGCTGAAAAATTGTGGCAATGGATTTTGCCTTTTGCAGCTTACGGATTCAACAAATCACACTCTGCCGCCTACGCCCTAATCGCTTATCAGACTGCTTACCTGAAATCCCACTACCCTGTTGAGTTTATGGCATCTGTTTTAACTTCTGAAAGAACCGATGTTGAAAGAATTGCATTCTTAATCGATGAATGCAAAAAAATGGATGTTAAAGTTTTGCCTCCGAATATAAATGAAAGCTTGAAAAACTTTACAGTAATTCCAGAAAAAAATCAGATAAGGTTCGGGATGCTTGCGATAAAAAATGTCGGAATAAATATTATAGATGCAATTGTTGAAGAAAGAAAAACGAATGGACGCTTTAAATCCATCGGCGACTTCATATACAGGGTAAAATCGAAAGACTTGAATAAAAAATCAATGGAAGCTTTGATAAAATCCGGCGCTTTTGACAGCTTTGCTGAAAGAAACCAGCTATTGCAAAATCTTGAAAAAATGCTGGAAATTGCCCGCGAGAACAATAAAAAGCAGAATACCAACCAAATGGGGCTTTTCACCAGCTCAAAAATAAGCAATAATGATATAAAGTTGGATTTGGCATCTCCTGCCAGCAATTTTGAAAAATTAGGATGGGAAAAAGAGCTTTTAGGATTATATGTAAGTTCTCATCCATTGAACGGATTTAAAAAACTTTTTGAAACAAAAACAACTGCTATTTCAAAACTAGATGCCAGCTTTGTAGAAAAAAAAGTAATTTTAGGCGGCTTGATATCTTCTGTCAAAAAAATTATCACAAAAAACGGCAAGCCCATGTTATTTATAAAACTTGAAGATTTGACCGGTAAAGCAGAAGTTGTAATCTTCCCAAATCTTTTGGAAAGGAATCCAGCTGCCTTGCAGGAAAATAAAATTGTATTTGTTGCCGGCCGCGTTGACGATAGAAATGGCGAGATTAAAATTGTAGCAGATGATATACAAGAAATTATCGTCCCAAAAGAATCTTAAATTTAAAATAAAAAAATTAAAATTTATAAAATTATGTCAGAAAACATAGAAAAAATACGTCATTCGTTAGCGCATATTATGGCTTCGGCTGTCTTGGAGCTTTTTCCTAAAACAAAATTAGGAATGGGGCCGGCAATTGAAAACGGCTTCTACTACGATTTTCAATTATCAAAGCCATTGCAGGAACAGGACTTAGAAGAAATTGAAAAAAAGATGAAAGAATTGATTTTACAGAAGCAAAAATTTGAAAAGAAAAATATAGCTAAAAGACAGGCGAAAAAATTATTTGCAGTCCAGCCGTATAAATTAGAGCTGATAAAGGATTTGCCAGGAGAAAATGTTTCCATTTACCAGACAGGAGAATTTGTCGATTTATGCAAAGGGCCTCATATAAATAATACAAAAGAAATTGCGCCAAATTCTTTTAAGATTACAAAAACTGCCGGAGCTTATTGGAAAGGAAATGAAAAAAATAAAATGCTGACAAGAATTTATGGCTTGGCTTTTGAAACAGAAAAAGAACTGATGGATTATTTGAATATGCTCCAGGAAGCTGAAAAACGAGACCACAGAAAACTTGGCAAAGATTTAAAAATATTTACATTTTCAGAAATGGTAGGACCAGGTTTGCCCTTATGGCTTCCCAATGGAGCCATAATAATCGATGAATTGGAAAAATTAGCAAAGGAAATGGAAAACAAGGGAGGCTATTTAATGGTTAAAACCCCGCATATTGCAAAAGAAATAATGTATAAAACCTCAGGCCATCTGCCATATTACGCCGACTCAATGTTCCCGCCAATGGTTTTAGAAGAAGAAGGCAAAAAAGTAAAATATTATTTGAAAGCGATGAATTGCCCTCACCATCATCAAATCTTTTTAGCTGAACAAAGAAGCTATAAAGGATTGCCATTAAGATTGGCTGAGTATGGCACATGTTACCGATACGAAAAATCAGGAGAATTATTTGGATTAATGAGGGTCAGGTCAATGCAGATGAATGACGCACATATTTATTGCACAGAAGAACAATTTGCAGAAGAATTTCTTGCTGTCGTGAAAATGTACCTTAAATATTTTGAAATTTTCGGAATTAAAAAATATGTGATGCGCCTAAGCACGCACTCAAAAGAAGGGCTTGGAAAAAAATATATTAATAATGAAAAATTATGGAAAAAAACAGAAGCTATGGTGCGAGATATTATGTTAAAAGAAAAAATCCCATTTGTTGAAGTTAAAAATGAAGCTGCATTTTATGGACCAAAAATCGATGTCGAAGTTTTTAGCGCTATAGGCAGAGAATTTACCCTGGCAACAAACCAAGTCGACTTTGCAGTTCCTGAAAGATTTGGCTTGACCTATATTGATAAAGACGGTCAGCAAAAAACTCCTATCTGTATACATCGAGCCCCTCTAGGAACCCATGAAAGAACTATTGGTTTTTTAATTGAACATTATGCCGGAGCATTTCCATTGTGGCTGTCCCCTGTCCATGTTGCCATAATTCCAATTTCAGAAAAGCATTCTGATTATGCAAAAAAAATTGAAAAGGAATTAAAGGAAAATAATATCCGTGCAGAACTGAAAGATGAAAACGAAACTTTGGGCAAAAAAATAAGAGAGTCAGAAATGCAGAAAATCCCATATTTGTTAATTCTTGGCGACAAAGAAATTACAGCTGACGCTGTTTCAGTAAGAGAACGGGGCAAAGGAGATTTAGGTCAAATGCAATCTAATAATTTTATTGAAAAAATCATTAAAGATATAAAAGATAAAAAATAATGCAGGAACTTTCTGAATCAACAAAAAAGTTAATAGCTCAATACAGTCTTGCCCAACATGATATTAAAAAATCAGGCGCGCCCACAATACATGTTGATGAAGTTGCCCTAAAGGTTGCTGCTTTTTACGAGCAGATAAGAACAATAGTTGATTGGAAAGAAGAACATTTGATGAGGCGATCGGCGATTATCAGAAAATTAAAAAGAAGATTTTTTGATTTAGAATTGAATAATTTTTCAGAAACTGGAGATATGGCAGAAAATTTGGTTTTAGAATTGATAAGAGGGGGCCTTTTTCCTAATGATAAAATTGAAGAATCAAAGATAAATGACGTCCAAAAAATAATCAATAAATACATTTACATATTAAAAAACAATCCGGAAAACAAGATGGGCAAAGCCGGGCTTAATTTCTATAACTGGTTGATAGAAGTTGCATCGTGCGAAATAGAGGAAACATTGGCTCCTTCTATAAAAGAAATGGCTTTAATTGATTATATGTTCGGGCAGATGAAAGAGAAAATCAAAGTTTCAGATAAAATTTTTGAATCAAGGATTCTAAAAAAAGAAGATGTAGATATCCAAATTTATATTGCTATATGTTTAGCGCTCTTTAAATTAGACAAGCCGATAATCAGTTATAATTTGATAAAATATGAATATCCAAAATGGCAGAAAGCTGACGAACAATTAATCTCAAAGGTGTCTGAAAATGCATTTGGCATATGGCTTAAAATAGAAAAAGAATTGATAAATCCCCTAGCAAATAAATTTTATAATATATGCGAAAAATACGACACTCCCTACCTGTTAATGGGAGATATTTTATCAGGATCTGAAGATTACTCTAACGCAGCAGAAAATGGAAAAGAAATTTCAGATCCTTCTGTTTTAGAAAATCTTATAAAAGATGCTTATACAAAAAGATTATCTACTCTAAAAGCGAGAATTTCCAGAGCTGCTATTTATTCTACTATTTCTATTTTCATAACCAAAGTTCTATCCTTGGTGCTTTTGGAAGTTTTAATAGAAGAAGCTATGGGAGAAAATTTAAATATATTGCTGCTTTCGGTGGATGTATTAATACCAACTTTTTTAATGTTTATGATTGTAACCGGCATAAAACGTCCTTCCAAAAAAAACTTGAATATTGTTATGTTGGAAACTATGAAAATAGCTTACAAAAAAGGAAACAATGATATATATGAAATAAAAATGAGCAAAAAAAAGGGAGTTGTTATGAGAATTATTTTATCTCTTGTCTATGTTTTTTCAGCTTTTATAACTTTTGGCGGAATAGCTTTGATTTTGGACCACTTCAAATTCCCCAAAACCTCTATAGTCATAGACATTATATTTATTGCTGTAATTTTATTTGCCGGAACAGCAGTTTCTAAAAGAGCCCAAGAGCTTACAATGGAAGAAGAAAAAGAAGATTTCTTAAGCTTTTTATCTGATGTATTTTTTCTGCCAGGACAAGGTCTTGGCAGATGGATTTCTAATAAATGGAAAAGATATAACGCCTTTACCGCGCTATTTAATGCTTTAATAGATATGCCATTCTCAGTTTTTGTAGAATTTCTAGAAAAATGGAGATATTTTATAAAAGAAAGGAAAGAAGAAATAAGATAAGAATAAGAATAAGATAAAATGAAATATCATATAATCATTTTTGGTTGTCAGATGAATATAAGCGACGCCGAACGCGTCGCCTCTGTTTTAGAAACCATGAAATATAAAGAAGCAAAAAATATAAATGAAGCTGACATAATTGCAATTGTAATGTGCTCTGTTCGCCAGTCGGCGGTGGACAGAATTTTCGGGCTGATAGAAAAATTAAAAAAGCTTGATAAAAAGCCAACAACCGTCTTAACAGGCTGCATTTTAAAAAAAGACAGAAAAAAATTCATAGAAAAATTTGATTATGTTTTAGATATAAAAGATATAAAAAAAATGCCTCAAATTTTAAAACCAACATCTTACAAAGTGTCCGATGGGACACATTGTAAGATAGATAATTATTTAGATATTGCGCCCAAATATTCTTCAAAATTTTCGGCTAATGTGCCTATTATGACAGGATGCAATAATTTCTGCTCCTACTGCGTTGTTCCCTATTCAAGGCAAAGAGAAATTTCACGGCCGGCAGAAGAAATAATTTCAGAAATTAAAAAATTAGTTAGAAAGGGATATAAAGAAATATGGCTTTTAGGCCAGAATGTTAACAGTTATAAAAACGGCAAGATAAATTTCCCAAAGCTTTTAAAAATGGCAAATAACATTCCGGGAAACTTCTGGATACGTTTTACTTCTTCCCACCCAAAAGATTTTAATAACGAAGTAATAAATACAATGGCAATTGGAGAAAAAATTACTCCATATCTGAATCTGCCGATACAATCTGGCGATGATAAAATTTTAAAGGCAATGAACAGGCATTATACTGTAAAAGATTATAAAAATAAGATTAAAGCTTTGAGAAAAAAAATTCCTGACATATGCCTTTCAACAGATATTATTGTTGGGTTCCCAGGCGAAACAAAAAAACAATTTGAAAATACTGCAAAATTATTCAGAGACATAAAATATGACATGGCTTATATAAACAAATACTCTGCAAGAGCTGAAACTGCTGCATCAAAATTAAAAGATAATGTTTCAATTATTGAAAAAAAAAGAAGAGAAAAATTATTAACAAAGATATTAAAGCAAACTGCATTGGAAAAAAATAAAAAAATTATAGGTAAAACAGTTGAAGTTTTGGTTGATTCAAAAAAAGATAAAAGATTATTCGGCAGGACAAAAGAATATAAAAATATAGAATTTAATTCTGATAAAAATCTTATAGGAAAATTTATAAAATTAAAAGTAATTGATGCCACTCCATGGAAAATCAAGGGAAAATTATAGTTATTTTAGGGCCAACTTCATCTGGAAAAACTGATCTGTCAATCAAGCTCGCCAAAAAACTTGATGGCGAGATAATTTCTGCTGACTCAAGGCAGGTTTATAAAGGAATGAATATCGGAACAGGCAAAGTAACTAAAAAGGAAATGGCAGGAATCCCCCATTATCTCTTAGATGTGGCAAATCCTAAAACAAGATTTAGTGTGGCTCAATATCAAAAATTGGCATTAAGGGCAATAAAAAATATCCAAAACCTGCCTGCGCAGGCAGGGAAAAATTCACCCCCCACTAACTTTGAATCACAAAATAAATTTGGCTCCAAAAAAATCTCTAACTCAAAGTTAGTGGGGGGCAAGATTCCATTTTTGGTAGGCGGTACCGGCTTTTATATACAATCTGTCGCCGACGGCATTGTTATTCCTGAAGTAAAACCAGATTGGAGATTAAGAAAGAAGTTAGAAAAGCTGACTACCGAACAAATGTTTAAAAAGCTGAAAGAATTAGACCCTAAAAGAGCCAAATCAATTGATAAACATAACCCCAGACGCTTAATAAGGGCCCTGGAAATCGTTTTAAAATCAAAAAGGCCTGTGGGTTCGCTCTCTCATTCTGAACGCTTTAAAACGCTGTTTTTGGGCATAAAAAAGGATCAAAAAGAGCTTAATGGCCTAATAAAAAAAAGATTATTGAAAAGGCTGGATGAGGGTATGATTAATGAAGTAAAAAGACTCCATAAATCAGGAATTTCTTTCAAACGCCTTGAAGAGTTTGGTTTAGAATATCGATATGTGGCACAATATCTCCAAGGCAAACTAAATTATAATGAAATGGTTACTAAACTTGAAAAAGAAATCGAACATTACGCTAAACGCCAAATGACTTGGTTCAAACGAGATAAAAGAATCCACTGGATTAACCCCCACACCAAAAAAAAATTAAATGAAGTAGTAAAACTTTGCAAAAATTTTTTAATAGAATAAAATATCTTCTGTATGATTATCTTTTTGGTGTGGGGGTGAAAAACCAAAAAGAAGCTGAAAAGTTAATAAAAAAATTTCTATAAAAAAACTGGGCGTTTCGCACGATGCGAAACGCCCTCTTTCCTTCTGAATGGAGATTCCCCCTTATACACCGAAACAATCGGCGACCCAGTCAAACGCGTTCTTGACCCTCTTGTTCAATCCCAGTAAAATCAACGGGGAAAAAAGGAAGAACCATTTCGGGGTGTAAGCAACCAATCCCGGCGATTCGGCATCGCTCGCTACGTAAAAGACTAGAGCGATGAACCAAATACCCAACATCAAGGTCGCTATAAACCCAACCAGCCACAGAACCATCAACACAAGCGTTCTCATAGTCTGTCTCCTTTCCAGAGATGCCTAACACAAAGAACTATTTATATTATACATTTTATTATAAATCTGTCAATAAAAAACCACGCCTTATAAGGTGTGGTTTTAAAACTTGTTAGTTCAGATTATAAAGACTTTTTAAGCATTTCTATCACGGATTCTGGCTTTGCAGTTCCTCTGGTAGCTGCCATTACTTGTCCGGCTAAAAATTGCAATGAAGCTGATTTTCCTTTTTTATAATCCTCAACTGCTTTTTGATTTTTTGATATTATATCTTTTATAATTTTTTCTAATTCTGAATCATCTGACATCTGCCTCCAATTATTATCATCTACAATGCTTGAAGGATCGGTTCCAGTGTTGAACATATCAACCACAACCATCTTTGCAACCTTGCTTGAAATTTCATTCTTATAAATCATTTTTATTAATTCTGCAAAATTTTCCGGAGTAATTTTGAATTCTTTTTCAATAAATTCTTTCCCTTGCATTAAACCTTGCACGTCTGATATTAGATAATTCGCAATCAGCCTTGAAACTTTTTTATGCGAACCGCCGCTTTCTTCCTCTATCGTCCATTCCTCAAACTCAGAAACAACTTTTTCGTAATATTCACTCAAATCTTTATTCACAACAAAAAACTCCACAGAGGCGTTGTCTAAACCATACTCTTTTTTGAACCTTTCTCTTTTTTCTTCTGGTAACTCTGGCATACTTAATTCTATCTCTTTTACATAGTCTTTGTCAAAATGCATTGGCGGCAAATCTGGTTCTGGAAAATATCTATAATCATGCGCTTCTTCTTTTTCTCTTTGAGAAAACGTAATTTCTTTTTTATCATGCCATCCGCGCGTTTCCTGTACAACCTTATCCCCTGCTTCTAAAACGACTTGCTGCCTTTTGATTTCAAAATCAACTGCTTTTTCAACAACTTTAAACGAGTTCAAATTTTTAATTTCAACTTTAGTGCCAAGTTTTTCGCCCTTGCTTATAGATATATTAACTTCAACTCTCATCTGGCCTTTTTCCATGTCAGCATCAGAAACTCCAAGATATTTTAAAATCATCTGCAGCTCTTCTGCAAACTCTCGAGCTTCCTTACCGGAAGTAATATCCGGTTCTGTTACAAGCTCCATTAAAGGCACTCCTGCCCTATTTAAATTCACCAGCGAGTAATCTGCTCCTTCTGAATGTACTAAACTGCCGGTGTCCTCTTCCAAGTGAATCCTCGTAATTCGTATTTTTTTGGGATTTGGATTTTGGGATTTGTCTTGGTGGATTTCCAAAAAGCCACCAAGACAGAGTGGCTGGTCATATTGCGAAATCTGATAACCTTTTGGCAAATCTGGATAAAAATAGTTTTTCCTGTCGAATTTTGAATCTTCGGCAATTTTGCAATTCAAAGCTAATCCGGTTTTTATAACTTTCTTTATTGCCTCTTCGTTTGCAACCGGCAAAGTTCCGGGCTGGGCTGAACAAATTTCGCAGATATTAAAATTCGGCCTTTTTTCATCAGAATCATTTTTGCAAGAGCAAAACATTTTGCTCTTTGTTTTCAATTCAGCGTGTATTTCCAATCCAATTGTTGGTTTATATGCCATATGATTTTATGAGCGAGGCGAATAAAATCACTTCGCAACTTTAAGCCTGATACCGAAGGTCCTGAGCCCATCTGGCGAAGGATTTTTCAGATTGTGGCTTAAATTGCGAAGATACCTTGCTTTTTTATTTATTTCTTGCTGCGTATGGATTATAATAATAATCTTTGTTCTCTAACGAAGCTGCCCAGGAAACTGACATTTCATCCATATCAACTCTTATATATTTTGCCAATAAAGGCTGTATTTTATTTAATTCTCTCCAGCATTGCTGGGCAATCCTCCTGTATGAAGCATGCCCTTTCTTGCCAGATCTTAAAGATATGAAATGATGCAATTCCCTCAAATTCCAGGTGATCAAAACTCTTTTCCTAAAACACATTGGAACCACATACTGCGCCTCTTCAGGAAATACCTTGTATATTTTATTATAAGCCTCAACTGATTTTTCTACCACTTCTTTAAACTTAGCTTCAAATCCTGCTTCCCTTATTTCTGGCGGCAAATCATATCCGTGTACAACAGTTATCGGCTGGTTCGACTGAGTGCACATTCTATGCCTTTGTACGTCGCGAAATGCCCCATAATCCATTAAAATATCAAAAGTATAATAAACATGCTCTAACTCCCTTAAAGGCGCGTCAAACTTTTCTCTCCCCTTTAATGATTCATCAATTATTCTTTCTTTTCTATCGTCTGAAAGCTGTTTTACCTTTTTTATAATATCTTCGTAAGACAAATCAGAATAAGGATAAAGCAATGAAGCCACTAATTTATTTACTGCATCCTTGTCATAATCTACAATTGTAACCGCCTGATTGGCCCCGGCATCATTCCCCAACTCCCATCGGCTTATTCTTCTTAGTTCTTCTTTTGTCTGGACAATATAATTATTTTTATTGGCAAATTTTATCAGAGTCGGCACTGCCTCCATTGCTTTTTCTTTCATTTCCCTGCCGATATCTTGCATTTCCTTTAAAGAATGCGATAAAAGTTTCATAATCAAATGCTCCAGCTCCCTTGTATTTATCGTCATCCCTAAATTAGTCAAAACTGCTGTAGGCAGTAAATATCTTAAATTATCGCAAGCCCTGGCCTTTGAAATCATATTATATAATTTTTCGTCCTGGTCTTCCGGCCTTGGATATTTTTGCTTAACAAAATCCATCATTGGCTGGGTCATTTCTTCATAAGCATCCATTAAAGAATTAACTGCATCTAAATAAACATCTTTTAATTCTGAATTCATAACGTTTTCTGGCATATACATTTTATCCTTGTTGAAAATCTGATATCTTGATGATTTTTCCGTAAAAGAAGCCAATCTCGAGTCTTCAATAACTTTTGTGGCTATATTTGAAACATTTTCAATCGCCAAAGAAATTACCGCATGCTCTGCAATTGATGAATGCCCAAATCCAACCACCCATTTATCATGGAATTCCGCTGACTTTTCTTCCGTAAGTTCTGCTGCAATCTGGTCAAAAGGCTCCGGTGATCTTGAACATTTGGCAAAAGTCACAGCCTTTACCTCGGGCATTAAATTATTCGGCAATGTATATATTCTTCTTTCTGCTGGCATGTTTTTATTTATTCATCCTAATTTAATTAATTTATCGCTTATAATTTCAGTTACCTCCTGATGGATTTGTTCCATCGGTTTCTCGCCATTAACAATACTAACATTTTCAAACTCTTTTGACAATTTCTCATAATTCTCCCAAACTTTGGCTAATGATTCTTCCTTTTCAAAAAGTTCAACGCCATATCTGTTCTTGTATATTCTTTCCATGCACATTTTAGGAGAAACTTTAATTAAAATTGTCGCATCTGGCAATAGAAAATTTTTATTCAAATCTAAAAGCCAACTCCTCTCTTCTATATCTAACGAACCATAAGCAATTGTTGAAAAAAAATAGCGATCGCAAACCACAATTACCCCCCTTTCTAATAAAGGAATAATTTCTTTTTCCAAATGATGCGCCCTGTCTGCGCAAAAAAGAAGTTGGAGGCATTCTTGTGAAGATTTCCAATCATGGTGTAATTGGCTGCTAATTAAACCTCCTATCAAATTAGGAGTCGGCTCTTTTGTAATTTGCGCGCCAGTATGTCCAAACTTCGTTTTTTGACGAGTATCATTTAAAAAATCAATTAATTTTCCGGCCTGAGTGCTGTGCCCGGAACCGTCCAAACCCTCAAAAACGATAAATTTTCCCGGATAATTGTTCTTTATCATATTATTTTTATTATTTTTTTTATTTCCTGATAAAACAGCTCTTTTGAGCCATTGTTTTCTATTTTAAAATCAGCCATCTGACCGACAACCGGAATCTGCAATTCTGCTTCAGCTTTACCCATTTCTACAAATTTTTCAAAAGGCACATCATCGTCTGCTTTTTCTTTCCTGATTCTAACCCTTTCCCACCTTAATTTTTGGTCAGCTGTAATATATATTATTTTTCCTCCATTTTCCCTTATGGCCGTAACCTCCCCTTCTTTTCTGACGCCGTTCAAAATAACTATTCCTTCTTCAACCTTATTCGCTTTTTTAATTAGGGCTTTGAGCAATATATCTTTACCGAATCTATTTCTTAATGTTTCTCCTAGCCACTGTTGGTCTTCCCTTTTTACAGAATTAAAAAACATTCTCAAGATTTCAGTTAGCGCATCAGAAAATCTATAAACAAAAACATTTGGATAATTTTGCTTGATATATTCGCAGAAAGTATCCTTGCCCGACCCCATTTCACCTGTTAAACCAATTAGTTTTTTCATTATAAATTTTTAAAATAATTATTATAGACTATTTGCATCCAGGGGCTGTGGTTCATATCTCCTGAAATTTCTTTGATATCAAACAATTTTCCTTCCATCTTGTCGATTTCTTTAACTTCAATATTAGAACTATCGCCGATAAAATGATAAACCAATCCCAAATGCACTTGTTCTACGAGCCTGGAATCATCATTTATTATTCCGACTAATTTCTTGCTGATTAAATTTCCTTTAAAATCTATCTCTTCGTTCCATTCTCTCATCATACCAGTTTCTAAAATATTTTCCCCGCCTTCAACATCTTCCTTATTTATATGTCCGCCCACACCTAATTGGTAATCATTATTTACTAATCTTTTTTCTCCGGCATTATCCAAATATTTATAGGCAAAAAATTTATTTTCAAAAGAAAAAAGCATATATGGGATTATTTGTTGGAAAGAGGGATCATTTTCCACGTCTCCTCTTCGTTTAAACTCATAATTTTTATTTATTAAATTAATATAATAATCCAAATTATCAGCCTGCCCTGAGCCTGTCGAATGGGTTTTCAATCCATGCCACTTTCCATCGCGAAATATAATATCAGATTTTATCACTAAAATCTGCTCATCATCTTTATTCATAAATTATGATTATAATGGCTTTTCACCTAATCCATCTCTGATATTCTGGTCAGTTCCATATTGATGTCTGTCATCAAAAATATCTTTTTCTCGCCATTCTTTTGCCCATTCATCTACTAAAAATATTTTAATTTCCTCTTCTTTAAGAGAAGATATAACTCTTTTAAGACCTGAATTGATAATCATCCTTTTACAGAAAAAACACGGCAATGCATCATTTTTTTCTCCAGTCTTTGGATTTGTGCTATACATATACATATCGCCTCCCAAAAGACTCACACCAGCTCTCGCAGCATTAATAATGGCATTCTGTTCTGCATGTACGGATCTGCAAACTTCATATCTTGTGCCATGAGGAATTTTAAGCTTGTTTCTTATACATTCATCCCTCTCAAGACAATCTTTTGTTTTTCTCGGGGCGCCGATATAACCGGTAGCAATAATTTGATCGTCTCTTACAATTATTGCTCCCATCTTTTGCCTGAAACAAGTGCTTCTGTCCCCAATTTCCCTGGCAACTTGCAAATAATATTGGTCTTTTGATAGTCTTTCCATAATATTTAAAAAGTTTTATTTAATAAATCGTTTAATTATTCTACCACTTTAGCAAAATAAAAATCAACCCCTTTTAGAGGTTGACTTTTATTACATTTAGTCCTTAATTTCTATTCCCATATTTTTGGCAGTTCCAGCTATAATTTTCATTGCCTGCTCGATATCTGTTGTGTTCAAATCCGGCATTTTCTTTTCTGCAATCTCTTTTAATTGGGCTCTGGTAACTTTGCCAACTTTTGTTTTATTTGGCACGCCAGATCCTTTCTCAATGCCGGCTGCTTTTTTCAATAATTCAGAAGCCAAAGGTGTTTTTAACCTAAAGGTGAATGACCTGTCAGTATAAATTGTAACTTCTGCTGGAATAGTATAGCCTTGCATCGCCTGAGTCGCTGCATTAAATTTCTGGCAGAATTCTGCAATGTTCAATCCATGAGGAGCCAATGCAGGCCCTATTGGAGGCGCTGGCGTTGCTTTGCCGGCAGCTATCTGCACCTTAACGACTACTTTTATTTGTTTTGCCATTTTGTTGCGAGCTATAAGTTAGCAGATAAAAATATGAATATAATTTTCTGCAACTATCACTCTATTTAATTATTTAATCAACTTTTTTAATCTGCAATGAGTCTAATTCTACCGGCGTATCCCTGCCAAACATATTGACCAATACTTTAATTTTTCCTCTTTCCTTGTCAATTTCTGAAACCTTTCCTTCAAAACCTTTGAAAGGCCCGTCAATAACTTTAACATTAGCGCCGACTTCAAAATCAATAGTAAATTCTGGTTCGCCCATTTCCATTCTTTTCATTAAATCATCCATATCAGCAACAGAAACTGGGATTGGAGTTGTGCCCGCTCCCAAAAATCCTGTAACCCTTGGAGTATTTCTAACTACATACCACGATTCATCGTCAACTATCATCTGGACTAAAACATAACCTGGATAAATCTTTTCCTCAATTGTTTTTCTCTTTCCGTTTTTAATTTTTATTTTTTTCTCCTTTGGGACTATAACATTAAAAATCTTGTCTTCCATACCTAAACTTTCAATCCTCTGCTTAAGGTTTTTTGCAACAGCATCTTCATATCCTGAATAAGTATGAATTACATACCAATTTTTTTCTTGTTCTATAACTTGTTTTGGCATAAAATATAATACCAATCTGCAAATCTTATGCTAATCTGCGAAAATGCGAATTCGTAGATTAGAGTTTTAGTAGATTAGAATATTTTCCGTAGATTAGTATTATGTTTACTTTAATACGAAAATTTTAATTATTTCAGTAAAAATATAATCTAATCCTCCTAAAAATGCAGCTACCACAATAGTAATTGCAAGCACAATTCCTGTATACCTTAAAACGTCTTTCTGTGAAAGCCAGCTTACTCTTTTCATTTCAACAAAAACCTCTTTAAAAAATAACTTTATTTTTTGTGTTATTGTCACGGTCTTGTGAGCGAGGCGAACAAGATTGCCTCGAAAATTAGGCTATGATATATCGAATACATCTAGGCCTAATTTTCGCTGGATACCTTATTCGTCGTCTTTTAATTTCTTGGTTTTAAAAATGGCCCGGAGGCCATCTACTTATATGATAGCCGAAATAAGAAAATACGTCAACCCTTCACCAATTTTTGTGATTATTCCTGTAATACTATTGATGGCAGGCGAAGGTCTTTACCTTTTCAAAAAGGTGAAGACCGAAGCCGCTTCGCTCTTTGCTATCGTGATACAAAGAACATCCTTGAAATTAGTGAAGGGTCAAGTTTATTCAGCGACTGTATGAGTTATCAAATCTAATGGATATTTCTTACCGGCAAAATAATCTTTGACTTCTTTTTTAATATCCAAATCCCTTAAAGTGTTTTTATCCATATTTTTTATTTCTTCTGGAAAAAACCATTTAGCTTCTGAAACGTCTTTCTCTAATTCGCCAACTTTTTCTTTAGAAATCTCTCCAATAAAAATAATTTTAATCGGATGGCGCAAATTTTTATCGATTTTGAACAAATCTTCTCTCACCAACGAATAAATCCCCAATACGGCCTTAGGAGTGAACTTATATCCCGTTTCTTCTTGCACCTCTCTACTCACACTATCTATCGGATTTTCCCCAACTTCTATCCATCCAGCCGGCTGATTCCACTTTTCAGCATCAAGCTTTTTTTGGCGAGCTTCTTTGACTAACAAAATTTTACCATCTTTTTCAATAATAGCTCCGACAACTCCGAATGTTTGCGTAAAAACTCTTTCTGTCATATTTTATATGTCGATATTTTTTGCAGCCTTCGCGTGGGTCTGAATAAATTTCTTTCTTGGTTCTACTTCCTCGCCCATTAAAATATCCAAAGTTTTATCTGTTTGGTGGGCATCTTCACTTATAACCTGCAATAAAGTCCTGTTTTCTGGATTCATTGTTGTTTCCCAAAGCTGTTCTGGATTCATTTCTCCTAAACCCTTGTATCTTTGTATTGAAGTGGATGTTTTGCCTATGCTTTTTATAAACTTATCTTTTTGCTCGTCTGAATAGGCATATTGGACAGTTTTTCCTGATTGAATTTTATAAAGCGGCGGCTGGGCAATATAAATGTGGCCCGCGTCAACAATAGGCTTAAAATGCCTGTAAAAGAATGTTAAAAGCAAGGTTCTGATGTGGGCTCCGTCAACATCAGCATCAGTCATAATTACAATTCTATGATATCTTAATTTTTCAATATCAAAATCTTCGCCGATTCCGGTTCCCATGGCAATAATTAATGCTTTAATTTCTTTTGAAGCCAGCATTTTATCTAATCTTGCCCTTTCCACATTCAAAATTTTTCCCCTTAAAGGCAAAATTGCCTGGAATCTCCTGTCTCTTGCCTGTTTTGACGAACCGCCGGCAGAATCCCCCTCAACAATATATATTTCAGATTCTTCAGGTTTTCTGGAAAGGCAATCTGCCAATTTCCCCGGCAAAGCTAATCCTTCTAAAGCTCCCTTTCTTAAAACTGTCTGTCTCGCGGCTTTTGCTGCCAGTCTTGCCTTGGTTGCCAGCAAACAATTTTCAATAATTGACCTTGCATCCGATGGATTTCTTTCCAAATAATCAGATAAACCTTCTGCAACCGCTGCTTCAACGGCATTTTTTGCCTCTGGATTTCCCAATTTTGCTTTTGTCTGGCCTTCAAACTGCGGAGTGCGTATTTTTACCGAAACAACTGCTGTCAATCCTTCCCTTACATCGTCTCCAGAAAAATTTTCATCTTTTTCTTTCAAATATCCTTCGCGCCTTGCATAATCGTTTAAAGACCTTGTCAAAGCTGTGCGGAATCCAGAAATATGAGTTCCGCCCTCAACTGTATAAATATTATTTGCAAAAGATTCCTCAGTACATTCCATTTCCTGCGTGTATTGGAAAGCTGCTTCCACAAAAATATTGTCTTTTGTGCTAGCTACTGAAAAAACATTTGGGTGGCGCGGAGTATTGCCTTCTACCAAGTATCTTACATATGAGCCGACTCCCCCTTCAAAATAAAAAGCATAACTCGTTTCCTGTCCCTTTATTCTATCATCTTTAAATATAATTATGACTCCTTTAGTTAAATATGCCTGCTGGCGCAAATGATTTAAAATCCTTTTCGGGTCATATTTTATTTCTGAAAAAATTTGCGGGTCAGCATCAAAAGTCTGGGTAGTTCCTGTTCTTTTAGAATCTCCTACTCTTTTAACCGCTGACTTGGGCTCTCCCCTAAAATATTCCTGCTGGTAAATTCCTCCATCCCTTTCTACTTGTGAAAGCATATAAGTGGACAATGCGCAGACAACAGAAATACCAACTCCGTGCAATCCTCCAGAGACCTTGTAAGCGTCTCCGCCGAATTTTCCGCCGGCATGCAAAGTTGTCATAACGGTTTCCAAAGCAGATTTTTTGGTGTCAGCGTGCTTTTCAACTGGAATTCCTCTGCCGTCGTCAGAAATTCTTACTCTGTTATCTGGCAACAAGACAACTTCAATATTTTTTGCATATCCAGCCATTGCTTCGTCTAAACAGTTGTCTACAACTTCCCAAATCAAATGGTGCAAACCATCTATTCCAGTTGAACCGATATACATTCCCGGTCTTTTTCTCACAGGCTCCAAACCCTTCAAAACATAAATATCTTTGGCAGTATATTCGCCTTCTTTTCTAGTTTTCTTTGCTTCAATTTTAGGTTCATGTTTTGCGGTCTCCGACACCGCAATAACTTCTGTTTTTCTATCATCTTTTTTCCCCTCGCTGTTGCTCGGGGTAAGTGTTCGCTTCGCTCCCTTATCTGGTTTTCTTTCAGTAACAATCCTTCGACTTCGCTCAGGTCGTTCGACTCTGAGAGTCTCAGACTCGATGAGACCTTCGGCTTTTTTTACCGGAGCAATTTTTTTCTCCGGTTTTTCATCGCCAATTTCTTTTATGCCTAATTTCATTTTTTTATTTTTATTTTTTAAGATTTATTTCTAACGCAAAACAGCATTTAAGTCCTGAACTGTTTTATCTCTGATTTCTTCCTGAATTTTGTTTATCTCCTCATTAGTTAAAGTCCTTTCTGGAGAACGATAAACAATCCTAAATGTATAACTCTTTTTATCTTTGCCGAATTTTGCATCATCTTCGTAACTATCTAATAGCTTTACTTCTTCAATTAAGTTTTCGGCAAAATCTCTTACAATTTCATAATAATTATTCAAGTTTACATCTTTATTTATAATAAAGGAAATATCTCGGGTCGTCTGTGGATATTTGCTGACTTCTTTGTATTTGCTGTTTATATCCTTAAATTGGCTGGTAATTCTTGAATCGTCTGACCATAAAACTCTTATATCGGGAATATCCATTTTAATCATAGCCAGCCTGTCTATTCCAAAGCCAAAAGCCCATCCATTATAAACTTCCGGATCTAAACCGAAATTTTTCAAAACTTGCGTATGAACCAGCCCTGATCCCACAACTTCAAGCCAATCGCCATTAAATTTAATGTCCATTTCAATTGAAGGATCTGTAAATGGGAAAGAATCCACTAAAAATTTATATTCGACATCTTGTCCGAAAATGCTTTTTGCAATATCAATTTCAACATCTTCTAACTCTTTTTGATTAATAATTTTCTGGTCTTTTCTGCAGATATATAAGCCGTCAATCTGGTGAAAGGCGGGAAAATGATGCTTATCTATTTCATCTTTGCGGAATACAATGCCTGTTGATAGGGCGCCGAAATGGCCGTCTTTTTCTAATATTTTTAAAACCTCTTCGTTTCTAAGACAGAAAGGCCACATTGTCGTAGTCTGGGTTCTTAAGATATCTTTATCTGTAATATAATATGTATCGCTTTCCCTCCTACTTGGATGGTCTTTAGGAGTGTTTAAAACATCGAAGTTTTCCTCAACTGTAACTATTCTTGGAAAATCAACTAGGAAAAAATCAGAGAATCTTGGCAGATTTATAATTTGGTCAACTAAAATTTTTACAGGAGATTTTTCCTTTTTTGTTAAGTCAGGAAGCTTTAGTAACCGCTTTATTCTTTCTGCCTTAATATCGGATCTTTCCTCTAATTCTTTAATTAAAACACCCTCATTAGGGTCGTTTATTACGATATTATTGCTCATACCAGGTAGTAGAAATTCGACCTTAAAAGCCGGATTTCTGAACTGAAAATTTTATTGGTTTGTTTGAAAATTTATTATGCACTAAGGCAGTTTTTTCCCAAAATATTTTTGGAGACAAAAATATTTTGGATGGTCGAATTTTCACTACCTGGCATACTTATGTCTCTATATTCTCTTATTTTATCACTTTTTCAGGTCAGATACAAGAGGTAAAAAGTGGATAAAATCCAAATAAAATGCCCCGACGCCCGACGTCGGGGCATTTTTAAGCTTCATATCCTATTCGCTCAAACAGGTCTGAGCGAATTGCTATATCTTGCTGTAATACACTTTTTTGCCTGATACGCCTATTTGCTTTAACTTCCCCCCTTCTTCAAGCTCGTCTAAATATCTCCTTATAGAAACACTTGGAATATCCAAAGCTTTTGCTATATCGTGATTGTTGATTCTTGTTTTTGTTCCAAACAACTTTAAAATTTTAGCTTTCACCTGCTCTTTCTTTTCCTGCAATTTCTGATTATACTCTGCCAGCCCCTTGCCCAAATCCTCATATTCATTTTTTTCCTTTTCCAACGCCAAAATCTCTTTTCTGTCCGCCTCACTCTTCTGATAGCATTTCCACACAACCCACGCCAACCCAATAACAACTAAAATTAAAATTAAATAAATATAGTTCATAAAATTATTTTATACTATTTTTTATCAAATAAAGTTTCCTGTATAAAAGGTTTTAAATCTGATGCCACAAGAGTTCTTTGAATATCTGTTTTTGCCATAAGCGTTAAATATGTTAATTCGTTCACCACTCATAATAATATTATACCAATAAAAACAAAAACCTGCACACTCCCTTTCGGGAGGCGCAGGTGACTTCACTTATTATATTATATCAATCAAGCAAGTAAGTCAATAGGGTGTGGATAACTTTTTATTTCTCAATCAATTTTTTGTTTTAACAACTCAAGCGAATCCATATTTTTCTTTAATTAAACCACTATTTTGGGGGTTTTGCAATAATTCAAAAGCCCGTTTTTCACGGGATTTAATTCGCTCAGACCTGTCTGAGCGAATTGTGTTCAATGTGACTTAACATGATAAAAAAGCTTGACAGCGTTGCATTCCCCAAGGGAATATGTCATCATTAAGGTAGAAACACTTTATAATTAAACATTTACCTTGAACTATCGGGGTAATTAAACTGAGACACAAAACTTAAAGCCTGACACTTTTGTTTCATGTTTTATGTTCTATGTTTCATAAAGCGATGCCAAAAAAAGCAAATTCGGCTTTTATGAAGCCTTTAAAACTCTCTGCCGATTTGGAGGCAGTTGTAGGAAAGGGTCCGATGCCACGATCCCAAGTTGTAAAAAAACTTTGGGCGTACATCAAAAAGAATAACCTACAGAATCCAAAGAACAAGAGAAACATAGTCGCTGACGCCAAATTAAAAGCAGTTTTTGGCGGAAAAAACGAAGTAAATATGTTTGAGATGACAAAGTTAGTTTCAAAACATTTGTCTTAATTGCATAAAACAAAAAAAACACCCTTCGGGGTGTTTTTTTTGTTTTGATTTAATAGATAACCAGTATCGCTAATCCAATAGTTATAAGGATAATGGAAATTATTTTCTGGAAAATTATCTTTTTGGATAATTCCTCTCTTAAAAGTTTGGGGAAGAAAAAAGAAATAAATGATGTCATCATAAAAAGAAATACATATTGAATCCCCCTTAAAGAATTAATTATTGCCAAAAAGGCTACTGGGGCTAAATATATGGCAAAGCTTTGCAGAAAATTAGCTGCCCCGCCGGATGCCTGCGCGCATAAAAAAAATATCTGTGTCTTTTTGTTTGAAATCATTTGTTTTGCAAAAATTTCTTTTCTGGAATTTTTTTTCAAAAGAAAAACAAAAACGAACAAAAAGATGAATATTCCTGTCCAAATAACTCCCTGCAGAAATGGCTGGCTTAAGAAAACTAACTTAGCAAAAATATAATCTAAAGAAAACATCACCGACGAAAAAATTGTAATTTTAAGATAATCGCCAGTAATCTCAAGGTTTTTTTCGATGGAAATAATAATACTGCCAACTAATAATATTATAAATGCTAAAATGTCTATTGTTGGCATTGTCTGAGGCCCCCAAAAAAGACATGTTAAAATAAAAATAAATATAGGCTGGGTAGCTCCGATGGTTGCCACTACTTTTGAGACATCAAATCTTTGTAAAGCAGTATACATCGTATATATGCCTATAATACGAACAATTGCATCTAATATAATCCAAGTTAATCCCGTACCATTAGGGAAAGTGAACTTTGCAAATGGTATAAGTAAAATTACAACTAAACCAAAAACGCCTACATAAAATGTATATGAATTTGGTCGGAGCGCCCTCTGGGCCGTGCCAGTTAAAACTAGTTTGTCGCCTAGGGAAGCTAAACCAAAAAATAAATAAGCTAAAATTATTGATAATAACCAGTACAACATATGTTCATTTTACAACACATCTTATAATTTTCATAATTCAAATAATAGTTGTATAATATATTAATGCTGGATATATTCATTATAATCATAATTTTATTATGTCTTGCCGATATTTTTTTGGTTGTTTATGCTGTTAATTGCGTTAATAAAAAAAATAAGCTGAAAAAAACAGAAATCAGTTTGACAAGTTTGTTTGAAAAATCCGAAGAAAAACGCATAAAAGCTGAAATAGAGAGAGACAAATCAGCAACAGTTATAAGCAGTTTTAATGATGGGCTTATAATCCTTGATGAAAGAGATAAAATTTTTTTAATCAATCCTGAAGCTAAAAAAAATCTTGGATTGGAAACAGACAGATTATTGAAAAAATCTTTTCAGTTTTTATCAGATTTTCAAAAAGCCAAACCCATAGCATCTGCTTTAAACGAAGGGCTTGAAAACATTTATAGAAAACAAATTGAATTAGAAAAAGATTGCATTATAGAGCTTTCAGTAACGCCTTTAAATTTGAATAAAAATAATATAGGCCATTTGATTATAATTCACGATGTAAGCAGGGAAAAAATAGTTGAAAGAATGAAAACAGAATTTGTCTCTTTAGCAGCTCATCAATTAAGAACTCCCCTATCAGCAATAAAATGGTCTATAGATATGTTAAAAAAAGGAGATTTCGGAAAACTCACAAAAAAACAGAATGTAGTTGTTAAAAGTATTTTAGAAAACAATGAAAGATTGATTTCTTTGGTTAATGGCCTCCTAGATGTAGCCCGCATTGAGGAAAATGGATATTTATATAAAACTGCTATGACAGATGTAAGAGAAATTATTGCGCTTGCAATAAATAGCTATAAAGATGAGATTAAAGATAAAAAAATTAAAATTGACTTTAAAAAGCCTGACAACTTTCCGAAAATGATGCTTGATACAGAAAGAATTAGATTAGTCATACAAAATTTTATTGATAACGCAATAAAATATTCTCCTAAAGGCGGAAAGATAATAATTTCATTAAAAAAAGACGAAAAAAATATAGAATTAAAGGTACAGGATTTTGGAATAGGCATACCCAAAAGCCAACAGGATAAAATTTTTACAAAATTTGCCAGAGGCAACAACGCGATAAAAATTAATGCAACCGGATCTGGACTGGGTTTATTTTCATCTAAAAATATTATTGAAGCTCATGGTGGAAAAATATGGTTTGATTCCAAGGAAAATGTGGGAACAAGTTTTTATTTTAGTTTGCCTTTTAGACCTGATGTGAAATAAAAATCTACTGCAATTTTCACATTTTGGCTACAAATTTGTAAAAATTCGTCGGCTTGCCGCAAGGGCAAACCTTCTCATTTTTTCCGAATTCTCGCTTCAAAATCTGAAAATTTCGTTGCGAATCTTATTTCATAACAGGTCTATTAAAACAACAAAATAAACGTAATTAAAAATCGCCCTGAATTTATCGAAGGGCGATTTTTAATATGATTATAATCCCCTGTTCTAATCTGAATTTGAAGATAAATCTTCGCTGTAAAGCGTCACCTGATTTCTGCCTTTTTTCTTAGATTCAATAACCGACAAGTCTGCTGCATTAAACATCTTTTTTAAAAATTCAGGGGCATTATTAGCATTGTATTCATCCCAATTCTTCAACTGATCTGTTCCAATGCAGCCAATACTGACAGTTTTTTTAAATTTATTTTTTTTATTCCTTACATCAACAATCTCAACAATTGATTGTTCAATTTTTAATCTTATTTTTTCAGCTACTCGGGCGGCATCCAAAGAGACTGTTGCAGGAAGAAAAATTACAAATTCTTCTCCGCCGAAACGGTACACCATATCAAATGATCTGACAGTTTGTTTTAATATTTCTGCCATTTTTTTTAAAACTTCATCTCCGGCCTTATGCCCATATTCATCATTAATTCTTTTGAAATGGTCGAAATCAATGATAAGCAAGGAGCAGTCATTATTCTGCCTATTTTCTATGCCAAGCAATTGAGGCACCTCTTCATTGTAAGCATTTTTATTTCTTAGGCCAGTTAAATTATCTATCCATTTTTCCTTCTCAGCTTCTATTCTTTCTAAATCCTTGTTTGAAAAAATATTTGCCAATTCATCAATATCTTTTTGCGCTACGCCGCGTTTTTTTAATTCCTCTCTGAATTCATCTTCATTTTTAGCTAATGTATAAATAGAATCATCGTATTTGCTATCAGTTTTACGCAAATTATCAACGCGTTCGCGCATTTCTTCAATCTCTTGGTTTGATTTATCTTCTTGACCTTTTTCAGGCATTGTTAAAATTATTTAATGGGTAAATTTAATTTTATTAATTTATTCTACTCCTGCTTAAAATAAAATCAATAACCTTATAAATCAAAAATATCTTCAAAACAACTTTCTTAAATCAGATTAAATCTGTTAATTAATCTTTAAAAAGCCTGCCTGAATTCATAAGCGGGAAAAAATCAGTGACAAAATTATAAAATGCTGCCATTACTGGATTTACAAAACCTAAAAAGACCAGGCTGAATCCAATAACATTTGATAAAAACCATATTATCATATCGCCACGGATTACTGACATTGTTTTGCGCCCTAATAAAATCATTTCTGGCAGAAGATTAAGCTTATCTGTAAAAATTATGGCATCTGCTGTTTCCATTACTACTTCAGTTCCAGTGCCTCCCATTGCAATTCCTATGTCAGCCCTCATTAATGCTGGGGTATCATTAATTCCGTCTCCAATCATGGCTAATTTGCCATCTTTGGCAATTAATTTTTCCAATTCTATCAATTTGTCCTCTGGCTTCATCTCGGGCCTTACATCAGAAATTCCCAATTCTTTTCCAATTATATCAGCTCTATTTTTTGTATCACCGGTAAACATTGTAATTCTTTCTATGCCAATCTCTCTTAATTTGCTGATGCTTTCCTTTGCTTCAACTCTTGGTATATCGCGGACCAAAATATATCCGATAACTTTTGAATTTAAAATAACTGCATTAACCGGCATATTCTCTTTATCAATTAATTCCTTTATCTCACTTATAAAAATAGAGTTATTTGGGATTTTTTTATCTGCTAAAACATCAATATTGCCGATGACAACTTCTTGAGATTTATAGACTGCACAAACCCCCATGCCTCTGATAGCGGAAAACGATTCAGGATCAGGTATAAAACCAACACGTTTTTCTGCTTCATTATAAATTGCTCGTCCAACGGGATGGGCAGATAATTTTTCTGCAGCACCTATGTAGGTCCAGAAATCTTTTTCTGAAATATTATCCTTAATAATAGCTTTTGCTACATGCAAATCTCCGTAAGTAAGAGTGCCTGTTTTATCGATTACAATATTATTAACCTTAGAAAGAACATCCAGCCATTCTCCCCCCTTAATAATTACTCCTCTTTTTGCCGCTTTTCCTATTGAGGCGGTTATTGCAAGCGGTATCGCAACTGCCATATCATCAGCGCAAGCTATTAAAAACAATGAAGCAACATATAAAATATTATGGGTTATTAAATATACAATAATGCCAAAAACAAGTATGATCGGTAAAAGTATTTTAGCGAAACGATCTGCTATCTTTTCAGAGCGTGATTTGTGCTTTGACGCTTCATTAATAAGCGTAGCAATACGTTCAATTGTTGAATCTTTGCCAACCCTAGTTGCTTTTATTTTTATTGTGCCGTCTATGTTAGTAGTTGAACCAAAAACATCACTCCCTATAATTTTTTTGACCGGCATAGATTCTCCGGTAATAATTGCTTCGTTTATTTGAGCCTCGCCAAAAACAATCACCCCGTCTGTCGGGATTTGCAGCCCTTCCTTTATAACAAGAATATCGCCCGTTTTAATATCTTCAGTTTTAATTTCCTCAATTATCCCATCTTTTTCTACAAATGCTTTCATGGGCTTCAACTTCATAAGCCTGTCTATTGCCTTATTTTTTCTGTCAGTAAGGTTCCAATCAAGAATACGCGCAAACGTCAGCATTAATATAATAAACGCTGCTGAATGAAACTCGCTAATAACAAGAGTAATTATCACTGAGAATGCATTAAATGTATCTATGGTAATTTTTCTTTTCAGCAAAGGCAGAATGCCATTCATTAATGGGAAAAATGATCCGATTACCGCAATGATTAATAGGACATTTTTAAATCCAAAAAAATAATCCAATAATAATCCAAGCAATACAAAAACTACCAATATATATTCTCTAATGGGAGGCTGAAAGATTTTTTTCATTTTTTATTTTTAAATATTTTTCAATTACAGAGGCCACAGTTAAAATTGAAATTCCATAAGAACTCATTTTTCTAGCTTCTGGGTCGGGAAATCCCGCTTCGCGGGAATTTCTCGCGACCAGCGGCAAACTGTCTGTTGTATAAATCTTCTTAACGCCTAAATTCCAGAGTTGTTTCCATTTATCATCAGTAAAAAGTCCGTGAGTTACCATAATAATTATTTCGGGGCACCCCTTGGGTCCTCCCATTTTTTTCAATTCTTTGCAGGCAACAATCAAAGTTTCTCCAGTATCAAGGATATCATCGATTAAAATTACGCGATTCTTGGCTTTTCCTTTGAAAACAGCTGAGATTATTTTTCCATTTCTTTTCTTATCAAAATAAGAAATTGGCTCCTTGATTCCTAAATGCTTTTTAACTTCCTGGCACCTGTTTATTGCTCCCCTATCAGGAGCTATAATAGTTGCATTATTAAATGAAATTTTTTTAATTTCATCTGCAAAAATTTCAGCAGGCGAAAGTGAAATTAATGGTATTTTAAATAATTTTTTGGCAAATTGGCTATGGATATCCAATGTTATAACCTCGCTTACGCCAGAATCCTTAAAACTTTTGGCAAACCAGTCCATTGCCAATCCCCTCTTATTTTCTTTCTTATCCTGCCGAGTATAAGCTAAATATGGCAAAATTGCCGAAATTTTTTTGGCTCCCTCTTCTTTTAGAGTATGGCACAAAAACATCAATTCAATTATCCGCTGGTCTGGCGGCGCATTTGTGCCTAAAACCAGACATTCTGAATCTTTCACATTATCTTTGATTACAATTTGAGCCTCATTATTTGCAAACCTTTCCAACTGATAAACTCCTTTATTTATACCTAACTTTTGGGAAAGTTTTTTTGATAAAGGCTCAAAGCCTTCCATAGCAAAAATTAATGTTTTTTTCTTCATTTTATTTTTATTAAAGTTAAGACCTCTTGGTCAGTAACTTGGATAAATTCATTATAATAACTGCCGACTGCTCCCAAATATACTTCGGGAACAGATATAGCGATAAATTCGTCAACTTGTTTTGAAATTGTATCAGCCGTGTCCTTTGGCGCCACTGGGACTGCAACAATTAATTTTTCCGGCTTTTTGCTTTTTATCTCTTTTATTGCAGCCAACATTGTTAATCCGGTAGCTATGCCGTCATCAACTATAATGGCAATTTTGCCTTCAGGATCAATTGGCTGCCTGTTTTTATAATATAATTCCCTTTTCGATTTTGCTTCAGCTTTTTTTCTTTCAATTTCTTCTTCCAGCCATTTTTTATCTATGCTTTGCAGTTCAGACTCATTGAAAACCGCATTCCCTTTTTCTGATGTAGCGCCTATGGCATATTCTTGGAAAGAAGGATGGCCGATCTTCCTGATAATCAAAACATCCAGAGGGCACCCTAATTTTTCTGCCACTTCTTTGCCAGTTGCCACTCCCCCTCTCGGCAATGCATAAACAACAACATTTTTTATGCCTTTATATTTTAAAAGCGCTTCAGCTAATTTCTGGCCTGCATCTATTCTGTCTTTAAAATATATTTCATCCATATTTTGATATCTAACTCTATTATAGCATAAGGATAAAGTAAAAAAACACGAATTAAATCGTGTTTTTCTACTTTATATCAGCTATTATCTTAAAACTAAAATCCCTTAAAAAATTTATTGGCTTATAAGTTGATTTAGCTTTTGTCTGGTAGCAGGTCCAACTCGGCCATAACCAGCAGCACCAGATTGAGTAATATTATTCTGGACTTGGAAATCTTGCACAGCTTTTAATGTAGCTGAGCCGAAGTTGCCGTTAGATCCAAGAGATTGAGGGAAAAATCCC